>JAPUIR010000346.1 GCA_027296805.1 Chloroflexota bacterium
GGCCTCAGCCAGCCGCGCTGACGCTTCTGCCAGGATGCTGTCGGTCAGCTCCTGCTCGCCCACGCCAAGCTCTCCGCGTAGTCCGCGATCGAGGTGCCGCCGCGCAGCGCCTCCACGACGTCCTGCGGCTCCACGCTCAGAATGCCGGCCACCGCTCCGATGATTCGACGTGGACCGTCGTGCTGCCGCCGATGCGGACGCTCACCTTGATTTGGCCGACCATCGCCGCTCCGACCCTCCGCGATGAACGTCTCCGCGCGTTGCGTCGCGTTGGCCAGCGCCTCATCGGCCTGCGCCTGATCGATGCGGCCTTCCGCGACCGCCTGGTCGAGCCGCGCGCTGTGCTCCGCTACAAAGGTGTCAACCAGCACCTGCGGGTCGACGCCCGCCTCAGCGGCGACCTCGGCCAGCGTTCCTCCTTGTGAAAGCGTCGACTGGATCTCACCAGGCTCCACGCCCAACAGATCGGCCACCGCGTTCAGCCGCTCGCCACGCGCCTGGTGCGAGCTTCCGCCGCACCGACGCCCGTCGACGTCAGCTTCCCCCTCGGGGGACTCCCCGCTTTGGGCCGCGAGGCCGCCAACCAAGCCCACGCTCAGCGCGCTGGCTGCGCCAATGCCCATCACCAGTTTCGTTCGAATCCGCATCGCCGTCTCTCTTTCTTGTCTGCGATCGTGTGTCTCACGAATCGGTCGTGCTACCAATGCCACTGAGGGCAACTTACGGGCGGCGCGTAAGCCGCCAATGGGCGGTTGGTAATGCTTCGGTAAGAACGCGTACGCTGTGCCGAGCGAGGAACCATGCGTATTCAGGCTGGCGACATCCAGATCAACTACGAACTTGCAGGCGACGGACCCGCCGTCGTTCTCACCCACGGCCTCGGCAGCGATGTCTCCGGCTGGCAGGCCGCCAGCGACGCGCTCCGCGACCGTTACCGCGTCTTGCGCTGGGATGTGCGCGGCTTCGGCCTCTCCGACCGCCCCCCCGGCCCCATGTCACCGTCCGTCTGGGCCGCTGACCTCGCTGCCCTCCTCGACGCTCTCGAGATCGAGCAGGCGGTGATCGGCGGCATCTCCATGGGTGGAGTGGTCGCGCAGCGCTTCGCCCTCGACTTCCCCGCCAAGACGCGGGCGCTCATCCTCGTCAGCACCTCCAGCGAGGTCGGTGAGGCGGCCCGCAGCGGCTGGGAGGCGCGTGCCAGCCTCGTCGAGGAGAAAGGCATGGCTGCGCTGCTCGACCAGACAGGCCCTGCCATCGCCTACTCCGAGAGCTATCGCAGCGCCAACGCCGACGCCATTCGTCGCAGTACCGAAGAGGCCGTCGCCCGCAACGACCCGCATTGCTACGCGGCCGCCGCCCGTGGCGTGAGCGACTACAACTACACGCCGGAACTGCGCTCCATCGACTGCCCCACACTCATCCTGCAAGGTCTCGAGGATGGGCTGACGCCGCCCGGCGGTAGTGTCATTATGTCGCGTCATATCCCTGACGCCCGGCTCGAAATGATCGAGCGGTGTGGCCACGGCATCCCCGCAGAGCAGCCCCAGGAGATGATGCGGCTGCTGGAGGACTTCCTGGCCGGATTGCCCTAGCGCTGACCTCACCAACGCTGGCCTGACTAGCGCTGGCCTGACCAACGACGACGCTCGTCGCGCGCGTCGATCCGCACGACGCTTGCCTCCGCCAGCTCGGCCGCAACCGCCGCTACCCGCTGCTCGAACGACTCCCCCACCGCCTCTTGCCACACGCCCTGCTCCACCAACCGCTTGCGGATCTCATCGATGTCCGCCTGCCACGTCCAATCCTTATCCAGCGCGGACGGCACCTCCATCCGGGCAGGCTGTCCACCCGCCCCCCAATACATCCGCGTGAACCACGTGTGCCGTCGGAACACCCCGGCCCGCATCAGTACCACCAGCGGGGCTGGCCCCGCGCTCCCCTCCACGTCTTCGTAGGCGGCCCGGATCAAGAAATTGAAGACGGAGAACTGTCCCGCGTTGGCGCCGTCTCGCGTTTGCCCGATCCGACACAGACCGTCCGCCAGAGCCAGCAGCCGCGCGCCGTCCTCGACGCTGAGATTCGCTTCATCCAGCGACGTCGATTCCGATCCGTCCGCCATGCCCGCCCCGCTACGACACTTCGTCGGGCTCGTAGCCCTCTACGCGCCACTGCTCCAGCGCCGCCTTCAGCCCGTGCTCGCGGATCCGGCGATTCATCTCCACCACCGGCGGTGAAAAGTGCGCGATCGCATCGATCTCCACCGCCTGCATCAGCGCCTGCCGGAAGCCCTGCACGTCCTGCGTGTTGTTGATCGCCTGCTTCTGCAAGGCCAGAATCTCCTTTGGCGTTCGCGCCACCAGCTCCGCGTACTCCTGCACCACCGCATCCAGCTCCGAAGCCGGTACCGCACGATTGAACAGCCCCAGGTCGGCGGCCTCCCGTCCCGTGATCAGGGTCCCCACCGGGAAGAACAACTCCTTCGCCTTCTTCGCCCCCACGTGCCAGGCCCAGAACGACGCCACGAAACCCGCCCCCAGCGGGAGCTGTGGCGCCCCTACCCGCGTGTCCTCTGCCGCGATCGTCACGTCGCAGATGCTGGCGAACTGCGTGCCACCCGCCAGACAGTACCCGTGCACCTTCGCGATCACCGGCAGCCGCGTGTCCCACACCTGCAGCCAACCACGCAAGAACGACTCCAGCCCGTCCCGGTCCTCCGTGATCCCGCGCGGCTGCCCAGCCCCCACGGTCCCGCCCTCGTCCGTGCCTCGCGTGATGTCGTACCCCGCCGAGAACGCCCGGCCCGCACCCTGCACCACCGCGACGCGCACCTCAGGGTCCGCCTCCGCGGTCGCCAACGCCTCCAGCACCTCCCGCTGCAGCTGCCGCGAGATCGCATTCAGCTTCTCCGGGCGGTTCAACGTGATCGTCGCGATCCGGCTCTCGACCTCGTACAGCACGGTCTCGTAGGTGGGCACGCGCATCCTCCTCGTCGTAGGTCCGGCCAGTCTCCAACACCCGGCCCGGGCACACCAGCGCTACCAACGGAGGGCGGAGGATCGCACTATGAGAACACTTGATCTGATCGGAACGAACGTTCTAACGTGCATCCGTTCCGAACAGGTGTTCCAATCGGTCGGGACCGGTGGTGAGGCAACGCCGGGGTCGCGTACCCCGGATCGGAGAGAGTTAACCATGTTCCAAGTGATCGTCATCGGCGGCATGGCCGCCTTCGTTGTCGGCTGGCTTGCCTGGCAGTGGTGGACGGCGGCCCTCGAAAGGGGTGCGATCACAACCGACCAGGCCCCCACGTTCGAGCCCAGCCCGCCCAGCCGGATGACAGGCCGGACGACAGGCCGCGCGACACAGCGAACCGGCCCATCCATGGCCAGCCCCCACATCGCCAATCTTCACATCAGACGCCCGCCCACCACCGCCCCCCTGCGCCGTTGGATCCGACCCGCCGCCTAAGCCCCCGCCGCGCCGCTACTCCCGCGGTAGACCCAAGCCTCGCGTCGCAATGACGTTGCGCTGAATCTCGGACGTACCACCCTCGATCGTGTTCGCCACGGCGCGCAGGAACTTGAACTGCAGCGCGCCCTCCATCGCCGCCCCTGGGTCGCCCGGACCCAGCGTGCCGGGCAGCCCGGCGATCCGCAGCGCGGTCCCGTGGATCCGCTGCTGCAACTCCGCCATGTAGAGCTTGGCCATGTTCGCCTCGCGCGTGGGCACGCCGCCGTCGTTCTGCATCCAGGCCACGTTGTACGCCATCAGCCGCCCCACATTGGCCGAAATCTCCAGATCCGACAGCAGGTGACGCACGCCGGGCATCGATGACAGCTTCGTCGACCCCCGCCGGCCTGTTCGCACGTAGGCCAGCAGGTCATCCACATCCCGCCGCGCGGCGGACACCGCCCCAATCGATGATCGCTCGAAGTCCAGCCCCACCGCGACGTGATACCAACCGCGGTTCTCCTCGCCTACCAACTGCGTCGCCGGGATGCGCACGTCGTCGAAGAAGATCTCATTGAACTCGTGCGAGCCCGCCATGTTGTACAGCGGTCGGATCTCGATCCCCGGCGTCTTCATATCGATCGCGAAAGTGGACAGCCCCTTGTGTTTCGGGACGTCGGCGTCGGTCCGGGCCGCCAGCCAGCCCCAATCCGAGTAGTGCCCGAACGACGTCCAGATCTTCTGCCCGTTGATCACGTACTCGTCCCCGTCGCGCACCGCCCGCGTCTGCATCGAGGCGAGGTCCGACCCCGATCCAGGCTCCGAGTACAGCGTGCACCAGAGATCGCTGCCATCCGCGATGCGGGACAGATAACGCTCCTTCTGGTCGTCGGTTCCGTACAGCATCACCACCGGCCCCACCCAGGCCACGCCCATGTTCACCGACCCCGGGACACGGTGGTACGCGATCTCCTCGTTGAAAACGAGCTGCTGCAGCGGCGTCGCACCCAGACCCCCGTACTCCGCGGGCCAGGGCAGAGCCAGCCAATGCCGCTTCGCGAGCCGCGTCATCACGTCCCGCTCGATGGCCAGCTGTTCCTCGAACGCCAGACTGTGGTCGTCCCAGCCCGCGGGCATATCGTCGGCGATGAACGCCGCGACTTCCTGCCGGAACTGCTCAAGCTCGCTGCTCAGACGGAAATCCATGTCTAACCTTCCCGGAAGTGGCCCAACCGGTCCACGACCCTTTCACGAACACACCCTAGTCACTCAAGTTTGCGGTGGTACAGTGCATGCGTGCCGTTAGTGCACGCAAACGAGAATCGCTCACGCAATGGTTGCCCGACAAGACGCCGTTGGGAATCCCGCAGACAAGCCCGATCTGCTGATGCTCGTGCCGCTTTTCAGCGGCATGCCACCACAGCTTCTCGGCGAACTCGCTCGCAAACTGCGGCCGCTTCGTTTCCGCGCCGGCACCGCCATCTTCCACGCCGACGATGTCGGCTCCATGCTCTACATCATCATCAAGGGCGCGGTCAAAATCTTCATCCCGTCGACTGACGGCCGTGAGGTCGTTCTCGCTATCCATCGAGCCGGTGACCTCTTCGGCGAGATGTCCCTCCTCGATGACGAACGCCGCTCCGCCTCCGCCACCACGCTGGAGGACACGGAGATGTTCAGCCTCAGCCGCCAGGACTTCCAAGACGTGCTCACCCGTCATCCCGAAGCGATGCGCGCCATCGTGCGGGTCCTCGTCCGTCGGTTGCGTCTGACCAACCAGTCGATCCAGGATGCCTACCTCCTGGATGTGCCGGGCCGCCTCGCCCGCCGTCTGCTCATCCTGGCCGACGAGCACGGCATCGACGGAGAACACGGCGGCGTCGAGATCGGGCTCAAGGTCAGCCAACAGGACCTCGCCAGCATGATCGGCGCCAGCCGCGTGGCAGTGAACAAGCAGCTCCAAGCCTGGCGCCAGAAAGACATCGTCGACGTGCGCCGCCAGCGGGTCACCATCCTCAAGCCCGAGGAGCTCGAGCACCACTTCGCGCTCTCCCCCTAGCTGCAGCTCCCTTCGCTATCGACTACCCACGCACGGTGATAGCCTGCCGTCGGCGCGCGTCAATGCGCCTTCACAAACCCACGACGCAGGGCCGAGAGGAACGATCCATGGGACTGCTTGACGGCAAATCAGGCGTGATCTCAGGAGCCGGACGGGGCATTGCGGGCGCGACTGCGGACCTCCTCGCGGCGGAAGGCGCGCAGGTCGTCATCGCCGATCTCGGCGTCGATGTCGATGGCACGGGCGCCGATACCTCGGTCGCCCAGCTCAAGGTCGACGAGATCCAAGCCGCAGGCGGCGAAGCGACGGCTCTCCAGGCCAACGTCACCGATTCCGACGCCTGCGACAACATCGTGCAGACCTGCCTCGACACCTACGGCAAGATCGACTTCGCCATCACCGCCGCGGGCATCCTGCGCGATCGTGCCCTCGTCAACATGAGCGACGAGGAGTGGCAGGGCGTGATCGACGTCCACCTCAACGGCACCTTCTTCCTCGCCCGCGCGGCGGCCCGCGCCATGCGGCAACAGCGCTTCGGCACCATCATCACCGTCACCTCCATCTCGCAGGAGGGCAACTTTGGCCAGACCAACTACTCCGGCGCCAAGGGCGGTATCGCCTCGATGACCTACGCGATGGCGGTCGAGTTATCCCGCTACGGCGTCAACGTCAACAGCGTCCTGCCCTCGGCCTTCACCCGCATGATCGCCAGCATCCCCGGGCAGGAAGAGTTCGACGTCGGCAAGATGCAGCCCGGCAGTGCGATGGGCACCGCCGAACACGTCGCTCCGCTTTTCGCCTACCTCGCCAGCGACGAAGCGAAGTGGATCACCGGACAGGTCATCGCGCTCGGTGGGGAGCGACTCGCCCTCTGGCAGCACCCCCGCGAAAAGATGGTCATCACCCAGCGCAACGGTTTCTCGCTGGAAGACCTGCGACGCGCCATCCCAGCCACCTTCAAGGGACGCCTCGAGCCCTCGGGCATGGCGCAGACCAGCTACCGCGAGATCGACTTCGAAGCGGTCGCCGCCAAGAAATAGCGCCCCACCAGCGCCGGTTGGCACGGGCTGATCGGTGGCGCCGTACTGGTAGCATGGCGGCGCCCCGTCGCTCTGCCATCGTCATCCAGCCCCGACGGGGCCGCTTGGATGGAACATGCCCCAGCCCCTCAGCTCCGAACAGCTCAAGGCCCTCCAGGCCTGGCCCTCCCCCGCCATCAGCAACGCGATCGAAACCTTCGACCTGCAGAGCCGCGCGACCGGCTTCCTTAGCCCGGACATCTTGTGCAGATTCCCTGAGCTGCCGCCCATCGTGGGCTACGCCGCCACCGCCAAGATCCGCGCCAGCATCCCTCCCACCGAGGATCCCGAGAGCAAGTCCGCCTTCGAATGGCACGCCTTCATTCAGAGCGTGCCCGCGCCCCGCATCATCGTCATCCAGGACCTTGACCAGCCTCCGATCGGCTCCTTCTGGGGCGAGGTCAACGGCAACATTCACCACGCCTTAGGCGCCGTCGGCCTCATCACCGACGGCGGCGTTCGCGATTTGGATGAGGTCCGTGAGCTCGGCTTCCAGTT
>JAPUIR010000347.1 GCA_027296805.1 Chloroflexota bacterium
AAGGACCTCGAGATCGTCGGCGCCGACACCATGCGCCGCGCCCGCAAACTCGCCAAAAAAATGGGCGCCATCGATCACGAAGAAGGCGACGCCCGCAAAGCCGTGCAGGGGGCCGGCCTGATCGTGGTCGCCACCCCACCCGGAACGCTTCCCGAAGTCTTCAAAGACATCGCTTCCTCCCTCAGCTCCGGCGCCGCCGTCACCGACGTCGCTTCGACCAAGGTCATGCCCATGGTCTGGGCCCGCGAGCACCTGCCCGCGGACGTCTCCTACGTTGGCAGCCACCCTATGGCGGGCAAGACCGACGCGGGCATGGAGAACGCCGAGGCCGGTCTTTTCAAGGACCGCCCCTGGGCCATCGTCCCCGGCGAAAACGCGAGCGAGGCGGCGGTCAGCTCCGTGCTGGGCCTGGCCCAGATGGTCGGCGCGAAGGAACATTTCATGTCCGCCGAGGAGCATGACCATTACGCCGCCGCCATCTCTCATCTCCCCATCGCCATCTCCGCCTGCCTCTTCACCATGCTGCGCCGCAGCGAGAGCTGGGGAGACTTCGGCAAGATGTCCGGCCCCGCCTACCGCGACCTCACCCGTCTGATCTCCGGCGACCCCGAGATGAACACCGACATCATGGTCAGCAACCGCGAGCAAGTGCAGCACTGGATCGACCGCTTCATCTTGGAGCTGAGCGAATTCCGCACCCTCCTCGACGGCTCCGACGACGACGTCTTCGAGCGCTTTGCCTACGGCCAGATCAATCACGTCCGCTTCCTCGCCGGTCAGGATCTGGAACTCGGGATCCCGAACGCCGAGATGCCGGACTCAGCCACATCCATGGCCCATCTCATGATGGGCGCCAAGGCCTACGAACGCCTCAAGGGCATCACGAAGGCCGCCGAAGATCGCGCCGCCGCACCCCGGCGGCGTCGGAACTCGTAACGCGCCCGCGTCGCGGCGGGAGCGCTGGGGAGAGCCCCCGCGGCGGGAGCGCCGGAGAGATCCCCACGGCGGGAGCGCCGGAGAGAACTAATGAGCCGACGACTGCACTCCGCTTCACCGCTGCGGGGAAGCATCGTGGTTCCCGGCGATAAATCGATCTCGCATCGTGCGCTCCTCTGCAACGCCCTCGCGCCCGGCCAGGCCCGCATCGACGGCTTCCTCCCCAGCGAGGATTGCCTCCGCACCATGGACTGCCTCCGCGCCTACGGCGTCGGCTTCGACTACGACCCCGCCTCCCCCACCACCGTGGTCGTCCGCAGCCCCGGTCGCGACGCCTTCACCGCGCCCGATCGCGTCCTCGATTGCGGCAATAGCGGTACCTCTATGCGCCTCCTCGCCGGTCTCGCCGCCGGCCTCGATCTTCCTACCACCCTCGACGGCGACGAATCCCTCCGCAGCCGTCCCATGGACCGCGTCCTCCAGCCCCTCGCCGCCATGGGCGCGACGGTCAAAGGCCGCGACGGCGACCGCCTCGCCCCCTTGCACATCAGTGGCGGTCGCCTCACCCCCTTCCGGGGAGCGCTCCAGGTGGCTAGCGCGCAGGTCAAGAGCGCGATCATCCTCGCCGCCCTCGCCGCCGACGGCCCCTCCTCGATCGAGGAGATCGCGCCCACCCGCGACCACACTGAAATCCTGCTCCGCGCGATGGGCGCCCGCCTACAGCGCACACCCCTCGACGGCGGCAGAAGCCGCATCGAGATCGAGCCGGGCGCCCCGCTCCACCCCATCGACCTCACTGTCCCTGGCGACATCAGCGCCGCCGCCTTTTGGCTCGTGGCCGGCAGCATCGTGCCCGACTCCGAGATCCGGCTGCTCGGCGTAGGCGTCAACCCCACCCGCGCCGGCGTAATCGACATCCTCACCGCGATGGGCGCCGACATCACCAGCGACCATCTACGCACCGTCGGCGGCGAGCCCGTCGCCGACCTCCTCGTGCGCGCCACTGACCTCCACGCCACCACCATCGACGGCGACCTCGTCACTCGTGCCATCGACGAACTGCCCGTGCTCGCCGTGGCGGCCGCCGTCGCCCAGGGCCGCACCGAGGTGCGCGACGCTGCGGAGCTTCGCGTCAAGGAATCCGACCGCGTCGCCTCTACCGTGGCGATGCTGCGTGCCCTGGGCGTCGCAGCGGACGCTTGCGACGATGGCTTCACCATCGACGGCGGCGCCCCCTTGCAGGGGGCGCGCATGGAGAGCCGGGGCGACCACCGCCTTGCGATGGCCGCCGCTGTCGCGGCCTGCGTCGCCGGGGGGCCGTCCGAAGTCGTGGGCGACGAGTCCGTCATCGTCTCCTACCCCCACTTCTGGCGGGACTTGGATGTACTCACCCAAGCGCCAACGCAGACTGCGCAGGCGCTCGCTTGAGACTGAGGGAGCGGCCGGGGGAGGCCGACCCACCGCAACGACCATCGGCCCATCGCGGGGGCCGCGGAAGGAGAAGCCCATGGATACGGAACTGATCCACATCGGCTTCGGAAACGTGCTCGCGATCAATCGAGTGGTGGCCATCGTCTCGCCCAATTCGGCGCCCACCAAACGGCTGATCCAAGAGAGCAAGGGCGCCGGCCGTGTGATCGACATGACCAGCGGGCGGCGCACCAAAGCCGTCCTGGTCATGGATACCGGCAACGTGGTCCTGGCCGCCATCGCGCCGGAGACCATCGCCCGCCGCGTCGGCGCCGACCGGGCCGGCAGCCGCGACGGCGACAGCTGGCGCGAAGACGTTGAGTAGCGGCCCGCAGAGCCAAGCGCCACTCGTCATCGTGCTCTCCGGGCCCTCGGGCGTGGGCAAGGACACCGTCCTCCGCGCTGCACTGGCGCGCGACGACTGGCTCGCCGCCGTCGTCACCGCCAAGACCCGCCCTGCTCGCCCCGGCGAGGCCAACGGCGTCCATCACCTCTTCCTCTCCGACGCCGAATTCGACGACCTTCTCGCCCGCGACGGCTTCCTCGAACACGCCGATGTCTACGGCCACCGCAGCGGCGTCCCCCGCGATCAAGTCCGCGATCTCATCGCCGCCGGCCGCACCGTGATCATCCGCACCGACATCCAGGGCGCGCGCACCCTCCGTCGCAAAGTGCCCGGCGCCGTTCTCATCTTCCTCACCGCTCCCGACCTCCCCACCCTCGAAACCCGCCTGCGCGGCCGCGCCAGCGCCGATGACACCACCACTGAAGCCGACCTCCAACGACGCCTCGCCGCCGCGAGCCAAGAGATGGCCGCCGCCGACGAATTCGACCACGTCCTCATTAACCACGACGGCCAAGAGACCGCCACCGTCGACGAACTCCTGGCCATCCTCGATCTCGAACGTCGGCGCCCCAACCGTCCCTCCCCCTCCATCTAGCCCACTTCGCGTAAGCAACCGTTTCAACCCAGCCCGAATCTCGAACGCACCGCCTCCCAGGAGTGCAGGGGGCCCAGAGCGAGCTTTCCACGAGCGACCCCAGACCAACCCCTCTACAAGGGGGGCTTGCGGGGTTTACCCCCCAGAAGCCTTCTTTTTTTTCTTCCTTCCCGATGGGGCGCCGCGACGCTCGCTCTCTCTCCCGGACTGCAGAGGGGCCCGGAGCGAGCTTTCCACGAGCGACCGCCAAATCAGCCCCCCAGTCCAGAACTAGGGGGCATCCCAATGTCGCTTCCGTAGCACCCACCCACCCTGGGCACACGATCCCTAGCAGGCCGGTTCGCCTTGCATACT
>JAPUIR010000348.1 GCA_027296805.1 Chloroflexota bacterium
CGATGCTGAGGTCGAAGAGGTGTTGGCCGTACTCGCCGAAGTCGGCGCGCGCGAGGCGACGGAGGCAGCCGCGGCGGAACAGCACGATGCGTTCCAACAGGCTCTCTCGCACTTGGCTCTGGAGCCGGAGGCGTTGGCCGCATTCGATGAAGTGGCTGAGTTCATCCTGCGTCGGGACCACTAGATGACGACTCCCCGCGCCGTCTCGATGCCGGATGAAGAGCGCCTCCACAAGAGTGTCGAGGCAGCGCAACGCTGGCTCCTGGAGGATCAGCATCCGGAGGGGTTCTGGTGGGGGGAATTGGAGTCGAACACGTCGATCACGTCCGAGTACTTGCTGCTCACCCACCACCTCGGGATTGGGGACCCGGAGCGCTGGGCGGAGATCGCGGCCTACCTGCGGGGAAAGCAGTCCGCGGAGGGCTACTGGTCGCAGTACTACGAAGGTCCGGGCGACATCAGCACGACGATCGAAACGTACTTCGCGCTGAAGCTGGCGGGGGAGGACCCGGGCGCGCCGCACATGGTGCGCGCCCGAGAATGGATCCTGGCACAGGGCGGCATCGCGAAGGCGCGGGTCTTCACAAAGCTCTGGTTGGCCCTGTTCGGCCAGTACGACTGGGACCGGTTGCCGGTTATGCCTGCCTGGATCAACCTGTTGCCCACTTGGTTCCCGATCAACCTCTACGAGTTCGCGTCGTGGGCGCGGGCCACGATCGTGGGGGTGACGGTGATCTTCGCGACGCGACCGGTAGCGACGCTGCCGGCAGGGGCGGGGGTGCAGGAGCTGTGGCGCGATCCCAGCGAGCGGCGCCAATTCGCAGTGAGCCGACCGTCCCGGCAAGTCTCCTGGGGCGGCTTCTTCTATGGGCTCGACAAGGTCTTGCGTTTCCTGGACCGCAACCACATCCGGCCGTTCCAGCGCCGATCGCTGGTGACGGCGGAGCGCTGGCTCGTGGATCGGCAGGAAGCGGACGGGGCCTGGGCGGGGATTCAGCCGCCCTGGGTCTACGCCATCTTGGCCTTGCGCTCCTTGGGCTACCCGCTGGACCACCCCGTGATCCAGAAGGCGCTCCAGGGATTCGAGCGCTTCACTTGGCGCGAGAAAGGGACGTTGCGGACGGAATCGTGCCAGTCTCCGGTGTGGGACACGGGGCTGGCCGCGATCGCGCTGCTCGATTCCGGCCTGGCGGCCGACCATCCCGCGCTGACGAAGTCGGCGGAGTGGCTGCTGCAGGAGCAGGTGTTCAGCGGCGGGGACTGGCAGATCAAGAACCCCCATACGCCGCCGGGTGGCTGGGCGTTCGAGTTCGACAACGACGTCTACCCAGACGTGGACGACACGGCGGTGGTGATGATCGCGCTGGACGGGATCGCGTTGTCGGATGAGGCACGCAAGCGGCGGGCGGTGGAGGAGGGGACGCGCTGGATGCTCTCGATGCAGTGCGGCGATGGGGGTTGGGGTGCGTTCGATGTCGAGAACACGAAGCAATTCCTGACGCAGATCCCGTTCGCGGATTTTGGTGAGGTCCTGGATCCCCCCACGGCGGATGTGACGGCCCATGCGCTGGAGTTCCTGGGACGCATGGGCTACCGAGGCGAGTACCCGCCAGCGGCGCGCGCCCTGGCCTTCCTCTACGCGTTGCAGGAGCCCGACGGCTCCTGGTGGGGCCGCTGGGGCGTGAACTACATCTACGGGCTCGGCGCGGTGCTGCCGGCGCTAGCCGAGTTGGGCGAGTCGATGACACAGCCGGCAGTGCGCAAAGCGGTGGGCTGGCTGCGCGCGCACCAACTCCCCGACGGCGGCTGGGGCGAGAGCTGCGACAGCTATGCGGACCCCACGCTGGCGGGAGCGGGACCGTCGACCCCTTCACAGACCGCCTGGGCGTTGTTGGCGCTGATCGCGGCGGGAGAGGCGGGGTCGGAGGAAGCGGCGCGAGGGGTGCGATACCTGATCGACCGGCAACGGTCGGACGGCACTTGGGACGAACCCGAGTTCACCGGCACCGGCTTTCCCGGCGACTTCATGATCAACTACCACCTCTACCGCCACTACTTCCCGCTGATGGCGCTGGGCCGCTACGCCCATTCGCTGCGGGCGCGCTAACGGCTCCTCACACAGCGACGGCTGAAGGCTCCTCACACAGCGACGGCTGAAGGCTCCTTTCACAGCGACGGCTGAAGGCTCCGCAGTCGATGGCGTAGAATCCGGCGCAAGGCGGAGCGCGGTGACACAGTCAGCGAACCCAATTGAGGCAGGGACGGAGGCGCGATCGTTCGACGCGGCAAGCGCGGCGGACTGGTGCGAGCGCTACGCCCGCCAGCACTACGAGAACTTCAGCGTCGTCACCCGCTTCTTGCCCGGGCATCTGCACGCGCCGATGTACACCGTGTACGCCTACTGCCGCTTCACCGACGATCTGGGCGATGAAGCGCCGGGCGACCGCCTGGCGTTGCTGGCGCAGTGGGATCACGAGCTTGGGGCGGCGTTTGGGGGCGGCGCAACGCACCCGATCACGGTGGCGCTGGCGGAGGTGGTAGCGGAGTTCGAGATGGAGCAGGGCCCCTTCGCGCGGTTGATTGAGGCGAACAGGCGGGACCAGACACAGGCACGCTACCCAACGTTCCAAGACCTGCTGGAGTATTGCGACTACTCGGCCAGCCCGGTAGGCGAGATGGTGTTGGCGTTGTTCGGCTATCGCGACGAGTACCGGATCGCGCTCTCGAACGCGACATGCACGGCCTTGCAGCTCGCCAACCATTGGCAGGATGTGGCACGCGACTGCGCGGCGGGGCGAATCTACTTGCCGCTGGAGGACCTGAGGCAGTTCGGGGTGTCGGAGGAGCAGATCGCGGCACGGCGGTCGAACGGGGCGTTTCGAGAGCTGATGCGCTTCGAGGTCGATCGGGCGGAGGCGCTGTTCCGACAGGGTGAGCCGCTGGTGGACGAGGTAGACCGCGACCTGCGCGTCGATCTGCGGCTGTTCACGGCGGGAGGGCGGGCGGTGCTGCGGGCGATTGAAAAGCAACGCTACGACGTGCTGACGCGACGGCCCACGATCTCGAGCCAGCAGAAGGGCCGGATGTTGCTGAAGGCGCTGGTGCAGCGTTACGTGCTGGGGTCCTGAGCGATGGCAGCGGACACTCCGTCGGTGGGCGAGGCGTACGAGCGGGCGCGGCAGTTCACGAAGGAGCGGTCGTCGTCGTTCTACTACCCGTTCGCGGTGCTGCCGGGCGAGAAGCGGAACGCGATCTACGCGGCCTATAGCTTCGCGGGGACGGTGGACGACGCCGTCGATGAGGCGGGCAGCGAGGCGGAGCGCGCAGCGCGGCTGGATGAGGCACGGGAGCTGCTGGATCAGGCCTACGCGGGCAAGGGGGATAGCTGGATTGGCGTGGGGCTGGGCGACGCGGTGCGGCGCTTCGCCATTCCGCGCGAGCACTTCGATGAGCTGGTGATGGGGATGGAGCAGGATCTGCGGCAGTCGCGCTACGGAACTTGGGAGGAGCTGGAGCAGTACTGCTACCGCGCGGCGTCGGTGATCGGGCTGATCACGGTCGAGGTGTTCGGCTACGACCGCGCGCAGCCCGATCTGGTGCGGGAGGCGGCGATCGATATGGGCAAGGCGCTGCAGGTCACGAATATCATGCGCGACGTGGAGGAGGATGCGGAGCGGGACCGGATCTATCTTGCACAGGAGGATTTGGTATCGCACGGGGTGAGTGAGGATGCGATCAAGGCGGGGGAGATGTCGGAGAGCATGCGTCGGCTGATGACGACGTACAGCCAGCGCGCGCGGGTGTTGTACGCCAGCGGGGAGCGGCTGATCCCGCTGTTGGATGGGCCGCGCAGCCGGATGTGCTGCAACGGGTTGAACGGTGGCTACAAGATGATCCTGGACCAGATCGAGGGTCGGGACTACGACGTCTTCGGGGAGCGGGTGCGGCCGTCGAAGCCGGAGGCGTTCGCGATGTTGCTGCGGCTGTGGCTCAGCGGCGCGTGGCCGCTCGTCCAATGGCGGTAACTCCACGAACCGCGCTGCGGGAGGCGACGCCAGAGGCCCCCGTGGTCGTGGTGGGGGGCGGGCTGGCGGGGCTGAGCGCGGCGCTGGATCTGGCCGAGGCGGGGGTGCCCACGACGCTGGTGGAACGTCGACCCTTCGTCGGGGGCAAGGCGTACTCGTTCCACGATTCCGTGAACGGGGTGGAACTGGACAATGGCCAGCACATCTATCTGCGCTGCTGCACGGCCTATATCGCCCTGCTGGACCGGCTGAGGCTGCGCGGGTCCATGCGATTGCAGGAGCAGCTGCGACTCCCGGTGGTGGATCCGCGCACGCAGCAAATGTCGGCGATCGAGGCGTCGGCGGGGGTGCCTGCGCCGCTACATCTGTTGATGTCGATCCTGCGGTACCGACATCTGAGCTGGCGCGACAAGGCGATGCTGGGCCGCGCGATGTGGCCGATGCTGCGTATGGGCGACCGCGGTCGGCGTCGATTGGACGACGTGTCGTTCGGGGACTGGCTGCGGGCACGGGGGCAGTCGGATGCGGTGATCGATCGATTCTGGGATCTGATCGTGCTGCCCACCTGCAACGACCGATCGGATGCGGTCAGCGCGCAGCAAGCGATCTTGGTATTCCAGTTGGGGCTGCTGCGCGATCCGCACGGGGCCGACATCGGGGTCGCGAAGCAGGGGCTGTCGGTCGTCGCGGAGGCGGCGCTGGGGGCGTTCCAGGCGGCGGGAGGCGAGACGCTGCTGGGCTCGGCGGCGCGGGCGCTGGACCATGATGGGGAACGCGTGACGGGCGTCGTCTTGGGGAACGGGGAGCGCCGAGCAGCGGCCGGGGTGGTGGCGGCGCTGCCGCCGCATCGGGTCGCGGAGCTGCTGCCCGAGGAGTGGCGAGGCCGGTTCAGCGCGCTGGACCAATTCGAGCTAGCGCCGATCGTGAACGTGCACGTGGAGTGGGACCGCGCGGTGCTGCGGGAGCCGTTCGTGGCGGTGCTGGATCCGTCGGTGCAGTACGTGTTCAACCGCAGCCTGATCACGGAGCAGGACGGTCCGACCCAGTGGGTGACCTGTTCGCTGAGCGGGGCGCACGCTGAGGCGTCGATGGCGCAGGGAGCGGTGGCGGAGGCGGCCATCGCTGGAATGCGCCGAGCGTTTCCGGCCGCGGCGGAGGCGGAGGTGCTGCGCTGGCGGGTGGTGAAGGAGATGGAAGCGACGTTCCGGCCGAGGCCCGGGCTGGGCCGGTTCCGGCTGGGGACGACGACATCGGTGCGGAACCTCCTGCTAGCGGGCGCGTGGACTGACACGGAGTGGCCCGCAACGATGGAGTCCGCCGTACGCAGCGGGCAAGCGGCCGCGCGCGGCTGGCTGGAGCGGACCTGAGGGCGGAGAGCCGCAGCCCAGGGCGTCCTGTATCTTGCCTGGCAGACCCGTCGGGTGACGTGAATCGAGGAAGTGCCGTATGACGCCGCGCTACGTGAGGACTCTGGAAGAGGTTCGACGGCTGCAGAAGCTGTACGCGGAGCCCGAGTTCGAACAGTTTCGATCGATCACGGCGCTGTACGAGACGGACCCCGAGGTGATCGCGGCAGTGCTGCCGCCGCCGCTGACGCCGACGGAGCGGCCGCTGGTGTCGGTGAGCGTGTCGCACATTGGGGTGTCGAACGGACTCCAACCGTTCGGGGCGGCGGGGCTGGCGGTGGAGTGCTCCTATGAAGGGCTGGTGGGCACGTATCCGTTGACGATGCCGATGTCGACCGACAGCGCGGTGATCTTCGGGCGCGAACTCTACGGCGAGCCGAAGAAGGTGGCCGAGATCGAGGTCGTGAAGAACGGTGATCAGGTCAGGGGGACCGTGGAGCGCTACGGGGTGACGTACATCGAACTGTTCGGCGCGGTGACGGAGGAGATGGAGCCGGGCGACTCGGGCGAGTCGAGCCGGTTCTACTTCAAGTTCATGCCGGCGCCGGACGGCAACGGCTTCGATAACGATCCGGTGTTGGTACGGGTGCGACACACGGGGCATACGCGGCTCGTGCAGCGGCTGGAGGGCGAGATCGTGCTGCGGGAGGCGGCGCACGATCCGGTGATCGACCTACCCGTGCGAAAGACGCTCGGGCTGAACTACGCCGAAGGCGACACCTACACGCACGGGGAGATCCTGACGCGGGTGCCGGGGGAGTCGTTCCTGCCGTTCATGTTTGGCAAGAACGACGATCTGGAGCTGCTGGCGAAGGAGTCGGGCATCGTAGGGGCGGGGACGGGATCGTCCTGAGGCGGACCCGCAGGAGCAATCCCGCGCGTCAGGCTGAGGGGCGGAGGGGGCGCAGGCCGCGCTCCGCTCGAAGCTGGTTGACGGTCCGCAAGAGATTGGGATCGGCGACGATGAGGCGCGAGAGCGCGCCGGTGCTGACACCGGCGCGTTCGGCGGTCTCGCCGACCACACAGTCCAGTGCGAGGAAGAGATCGAGGAGGGCCTGGACACCACGCGGGTAGTCACGATGGCGGGGGCCGATGCGGCGGATCTTGGGTGCGGCGAGGATCGCGTGGAGGTGAGGCGGCGGGGTGTAGTCGTCGAGGGCGAGCGGACGCCGGAGCTGCAGAGCGATAGCGCGGCGGAGACGTCGCAGGGCGCGTTCGCGGTTACGGTGCTGGGAGCGGGTCTCCTGTCCCAGTGCGACGATTCCCGTGGGCCGGTGGGTGAGTCGGACGGCGGTGTCGGTCTTGTTGCGGTGCTGGCCGCCGGGGCCGGAGACGCGGAAGGTTTCGACGCGGCATTGTTGAAGGAGGGCAGCGTCTTCGAGCGCGAGATAGTCGGGGGCGGGCTGCGCGGCCATCATGTTGTCCAGGGATTCAGGGACGTCCGGCCCGAAGAGCGTAGCGGGCCGTGAGAAGGGAGCTGGGATGGCCGAACGACAGCTGGTCTCGAGTGGGAGTCCGTATGAGCCGCTGTTCGGCTTCTCGCGGGCTGTGCGGGCGGGGGAGCAGGTGGCGGTGTCGGGGACGGCAGCCATCGAGCCAGACGGCACGGTGACGGCGGGCGGAATGAGGGCGCAGGCGGCGCGTTGTCTGGCGATCATTGAGGGGGCGTTGGCGGAGGCGGGGGCGTCGCTGGGGGACGTGACGCGGACGCGGATCTACGTGACGGACGTGTCGCGCTGGGAGGAGGCGGCGGCGGCGCATGCGGCCGTGTTCGGTTCGATCCGGCCGGCGGCGACGATCGTGGAGGTGCGGGCGCTGGTGGACCCCGCGATGCTGGTGGAGATCGAGGCGGACGCAGTGGTCGGGTCGGGGGGTGGAGGGTGACGCTGTTTGTTCTGGTCCACAGCCCGCTGGCCGGGGTGCTGACCTGGGCGCACGTGGCGAATGTGCTGTGGGAGCGGGAGCTAGGGGTCGTGGTGCCGGGGCTGCACAGCGATGTGGAGGCGTGGCAGGCGGGGACACCGTATTGGTCGCAGCACGTGGATCAGATCCGGGAGTCACTGTCGCAGTTGCCGAGTGAGGGGCCGGAGGCGGTGGAAGCGGACGAGGCGGTGGTGCTGGTGGGACACAGCGGAGCCGGATCGCTGTTGCCCGCGGTGGGGGCGGCGATCGAGCGCCCGGTGGCGGCGTACGTGTTCTGTGACGCGGGCGTGCCGCGGGACGGGGCGAGCCGGTTCGAGGGGTTTGGGTCGGCGGAGGTGGTGGAGTCGTTCCGACGGTCCGCGGTCGACGGCATGATGCCGCCGTTTCCGGCGGAGGCGTGGGAGGACGCGATCCCGGACGCGGGCGTGCGGCGGGAGTTCATGCAGGATCTGCGGTCGACGCCGTTGGAGGTGTACGAGGAGCCGTTGCCGGTCGCGGCGGCCTGGCCCGAGGCGCCTGTGGCGTATCTGGGGTTTCGCCGCAGCCGCGAGATGTACGCGGAGTCGGTGAAGCGGGCGCTGGCGGAGGGCTGGCCGTTCTCGGAGCTGGAGGGGGGGCACTTCCAGATGCTGGTCGATCCGGAACGGGTCGCGCGGGGGCTGCTGCAGCTGTGTCGGAAGTGCGGCGTCGAGTTGTGAGAGTTTTTTTTCGAGTGACGGGCCGCTCCAGATGGGGAGCACGCGCTGGGGTCGATTTGTGACAAGCAGTGAACGGATCGTCGCAAGCTTGTCGCACGGTTGTCGCAGGGGGTGTGCAAGGGGTCGAGTCGTGCGATCTGTTCTAGACAGGGGGGCGGCGCCCCCCTGATACCCCCCGCATGTTCGCGCTACGGGGGGTGGTGTTGTAGGGGGTGGCACGAGGTCGAGAAGCCAACGGGGACTCTGGTGGCTGTGTTGTGAACAGGTGCACGAGAGATAAGTCGATCGCTCGGATACTCGAGGCAGAACATGGCTGCGATGGACTCGGGTGGCCTGTTCTAGACCGGGGGGCGGCGCCCCCCTGGCTTGTTGGTCGTGAGGGGCCCGCACGCCCGGTACCCCGGAGCTGGTGACGCGTGAGGTGTGCCAGGTGAGATAGGCCAGCGCTGGATCGGGTGGCCTGTTCTAGACCTGGGGGGCGGCGCCCCACCGCCGAGTTCGACGTGAGGTTCCCGCACTAACGTAACCCCGGAGGGGGTCACGCGTCCGCAGTGCCGGATAATACGGGC
>JAPUIR010000349.1 GCA_027296805.1 Chloroflexota bacterium
CTCGCCCCCGCTCCGGCGCGTCCATCCCGAAAGCCTCAGCGAACCGCCGGTACGACTCCAGCGAGTCGCCGTACTTGCGATGCCCGGCCGTGTGCTGCGCGCTCGCCAGCAGCAGCATCTCCCGCTCCGGGTTCGACGAATGCCGGTAATCCTCCAGCATGCACAGGCCAATCTCTTGGTTGTGCGGATCGTTGCCGTGCTTGACCGCCGCCATCGCCAACGCGCGCACCAGCGGCTCGCGCTCGTAGCCGCCCTCCAGATACGCTTGCGTCCACGCCACCGCGGCCTCTTTCTCCAGCGTCATCAACGCATCGCCCAGCGCATCCAGGATCTCCCCCGACGATCGCGTCTCCGACCCCTTCGGCGCCTGGATCAGCGGTTGCCCGTTGCCCGGCGTACTGCGCACCCAATGCGCGCACTGCCGAATGAACGACCCCGCGACATACAGCAGCTTCACCCGATGCGGGTGATCGAAGCGGTTGTAGAACCAGCGCAGCGTGTTCGTGTACTCGTAGCCGTGCTGCGGCATCGAAAACGCGTCCGGGAACCCGCAGTCCAGCACGACGCGCGCCGCCGCGATCTGAATCACGTCCAGAATCCGCTTCGGTCCCCGTCCCGACTTCAACAGCGCCGTGATCTGCTCGATGTAGGCGGGCTCCGGCTCCACCAGCAGCGCCCGCAGCAGCGCTTCACTCTCCGCCGCCGACAACGGCTGCTCGTTGGCGAACAGCTCCGAGTCGCGCGCGCTCGACTTCGTCGCGTCCATCGACGACCCCGGCGCCTCGTCCTCCAATTCCGTCAGCACCACCTGGCAGGCCATCTCGTATGTCGAGTGCCAGCGCGGCCCCACCGCGATGTCGGGCACGCCGGCGTAGATCACTGCGTGCGCATCGTCCCAGCCGATCGCCTCGCCCAGCTCCACCGTCGCCCGCGCCCGGTACGACTTGTGCCCCGTCGTGTACGAGCGGTTGAACAGCATCCGGTCCTGCACGTCGATCAGCCCCGCGAACACCAGCTGCCCCAGCAGCTTCTCCCGCTGCTCGGTCTCCTCGAACAATCCCAGGAAGACCCGGTAAGCGCGCACCACCTCGCCCCGCTGCACCAACGACAGCCACTCGTTCAAGCGCTCATCGAAGCTGCCTTCCAGCAGCAAGGGCTCCTGGTCCTCCCACTGCACCTCCGGCGGCGGCACCGTGTCGTGCGCGTCCGGGTCGTACGTCCGACGTGAGTAGTGCCCCGGCATCCGACCCAGCAGTTGGTTCCAGATGTCCAGCCCCGTCGGCACGTACCAGAGCGTTTGCGCCAGCGGCAGGCTCTGCAGCTCCTCCGGCAGATAGTCCGGCAGCCGCAGGCTGGTTCGCGCGCTCAGCAAGCAATGATCGTTGTTCACGAAGCGCACGAAGCCGCCGTCGACGCGCTGGTGGTAGGGCACATGCGTGTACGGCGCATGCACCTTGATCGTCTCGCGCAGGATCTCCGCCCGCGGCCGTCCCTCGCGCACCAGGTCGTACAGCGTCGACGCCGTCTTCACCTGGTCCCGCTCCAGGATGTGGTCTGCCAGCTGGGCGTAGAGCGCCGAGGGTGGGCCGGTCCCGGAGGTCGTGACGCTGGCCATATGCGTGCCCCTTCCGCGCGTGAACCTTGCGAGTATAGAAGTACCAATCGCCATGCGGCTCCCAGCCGCCCCAGCAGTAGGATGCCGGGGCGAGGAGGACTGCCCCATGACCACCGTCACCGATGACCCAGCCCTGATTCAGGACTACATCGAGCGCGGCATTCAGCACCTCTGGGTCCAGACCCAGGGCGTCGACAACCTCCGCAAGGAAGACGGCCTCGTCGTCATTGAGTCCGGCGACGGCATTTACCTCACCGACATCAAGGGCCGTCGCTTTATCGATGCCATGTCCGGCCTCTGGGTCGTCGCCGTCGGCCACGGCCGCACGGAACTCGCCGACGTCGCCCGCGAGCAGATGGCCACCATGGCCTACGCCAACACCTTCGCCTACAGCTCCAAGCCCGCCGTCGACCTCGCCACCAAGCTCGCCCAGATCACCCCCGACGGCATCAACAAAGCGCTCTTCGTCAACTCCGGCAGCGAAGCCGTCGAAACCGCCATCCGCATGGCCAAGCAATGGCACTACAACAGGGGCGACAAGGGCCGCTACAAGGTCATCTCACGCGTCGGCTCGTACCACGGCATCACTGCCGGTGCCATGAGCGTCAACGGCTCCAACTTCATCAACCGCGCCCCCTTCGAGCCCCTCGTCCCCGGCAACGTCGCTGTCGAGAACGTCAACTGCGCCCGCTGCCCCTACGAGAAGACCTACCCCGAGTGCGACGTCTTCTGCGCCCGCACCATCGAGGACACCATCAAGTTCCACCGCCCCGAGACCATCGCCGCCTTCATCGCGGAGCCCATCTCCACCGCCAACGGCTGCTGGGTCCCCGCCCCCGAGTACTGGCGCACCATCCGCCGCATCTGCGACGAGTACGACATCGTCATGATCTGCGACGAAGTCATCAACGGCTTCGGCCGCACCGGCGAGTGGTTCGGCATCCAGCACTACGACGTCCTTCCGGACGTCATGACCGTCGCCAAGGAGCTCTCCTCCGGCTATCTCCCCATCGCCGCCGCCCTCGCCTCCGACAAGATCGCCGCCGGCTTCGAGGGCGAGGCCGGGGCTGCCCTGGTCGGCGGCAGCACCTTCGGCATGCACCCAGTCGCCTGCGCCGTCGCCCTCGCCAACGTCGAGATCATCGAGCGCGAAAACCTCGTCGCCAACGCCAAGAAAATGGGCGTCTACCTCGATACCCGCCTCCAGGAACTCCAGTCCAAGCACCGCGTCGTCGCCGACACCCGCGGCATCGGCCTCATGCACACCATCGAGATGAAGCGCGACCCCGAGTCCAACACCGACTTCACCGACGAAGACGCCGTCGGCGAGCGCATGCCCCGCATCCTCCGCGACGAGGGCATCCTCGCCCGTGCGGGCTCCGCCATCGCCATCGCGCCCCCACTCGTCATCAACGGCGAGCAAGTCGACGAAATGGTCGACATCATCGACCGCTCCATCACCCGCCTGGAGTCGGAGTTGAGCATCGCCTAGGGAGTGGCGTTCCACCGGGGAATGTAAGGGCGCCAACACCCCATCGATCACCGGGCCACTCCGGCTGCGAGCGGCTTTCGTTGCACCCGACGGGTGTCGGTTTAGCCCGGCAAGAACCGCTGCAACGGCAACTCCCGATGCCGCACCCCCGTCTGGTCGAACACCGCATTCGCCACCGCCGGCGCGATCGCCACGATCGCCGGCTCCCCCGCCCCCGTCGACTCCACATCCGCGTCCCCCACCAACGACACCCGCACCCGCGGCACATTGTGGATTCGCGGCACCCGATAGCGCGCGAAACTCCCGTTCAGCAGCCGCCCCCCCTCGAACTCGGCCCCCTCGTACAACGCCGTCCCCAGCCCCATC
>JAPUIR010000035.1 GCA_027296805.1 Chloroflexota bacterium
AGTCGCCGTCGGAGTCGCGGGCCAGCCAGTAATCGTCGCCGAACCGCTGCATGATGCGCCCGACGTTGGCGCGGATCTCTTCCTGAATCGATGTCAGCGCAAAGTCCATCGTTGGCGTCCTTCGCTCGCGGGCCCGGGAGAAGGGCGATTATACGCCCGCCGCGAGGGAGCCTTACCCCGTGATGAAATCGGGCATGACCTGGGACGTGAAGAGGTCGAGGGAGTGGGACGCCTCGTCATGGTTAAGGTCGCCCCATTGGAACGAGGAGACGAAGTAGTTGGCGCCAGCATCGCGCACGTAGCGGGCGAGGAAATCGCGTACGGTCGCGGGAGACCCCGCGATCAGGTGCTCGACCCCGACCAGCTGCTCGAAGCTCGCCTGCCCCGGATTCTCCGCCGCCTCCTTCGCGGCGAGCGGGGTACGGGCGGCCCCCGCGGGGATCGGTTTCGCGAAGTGGGAGCGGTAGACGTCGAGGGCTTGGTGCGCGCGCTCGACAGCTTCAGCGTCGCTCTCGGCCAGATAGACGTGCTTCATCGCGCCGTAAAGGGGCTCGGCTTCGTGGGGCAGGTCCGGGTCGGCGGCCGTGCGTTGCGCCTCGATGTCGGACCGGTATTCCTCGAAGATCGGCCCTAAGCGGACGATGGTGGCGTCGCCCAGGAAGTTCATGCCCCACGCGGCGGCGCGCTTCGGATTGCCCGCGTACCAGAAAGGCGGGTGCGGCTGCTGTTTGGGGCGCAACGCCATGTAGAGGTTCTCGAACTCGAAGAATCGCCCGCGGTGCGAGAGAAACTCGTGCGTCAGGCCGCGGAAGAGCACTTCGAACGACTCCTCGAAGCGGGCGTCGGTCTCCTCAGGGTCGCCGCCCCACATCTCCCACTCGGCGCCGCCGGTAGTGCCCCGACCGACGCCGATCTGGTAGCGGCCGCCGCTGAGCTGGTCGATCATGCAGATCTCTTCGATGAGGCGGACGGGGTGATGCAGCGGCAAGACCGAGACCAAGGGCCCGAAGCGGAGGTGCGTCGTGCGTTCAGCGACGGCGGCCAGAAAGATCGCCTGGTTCGGCGCGACGCAAAGCGGCGAGTGGTGATGCTCGGCTACGTGGTAGCCGTAGATTCCGGCCTTGTCGGCCTGCTCCGTGAAGCGAAGCCGCTCGGCGAATTGCTGCGCCAAATCGACGTCCGTACGCTGCTCGACGTGGTCGAAAATACCGAACTTGAGCATGCGGGCTCCTGCCGTCGCGGGGGATTCGGGTAAGGCTGACGGGCATGCTCTGCGATGACAAGCACCCAGGCGCGACCCCGAGTGCGCCGGACCCTACCATTGCTCCGAGAGCCAGCGGATCGGAACGGAGATAGGGCCATCAAACCCCCTTTTCGTCCGAGCGGCGCCTGAAGGAGGCCAGCGATGGCAGTGGCGAGATACTTCGTACATGACGTCGACGAGTCGATCGCGTTCTACCAAGAGGCGCTGGGCTTCACCGTGCGCCAACACGGGAAGGGGTCCCCCTTCGCTTGGATCGAGAAGGGCGACCAGAGTCTCTGGGTCTCTGGCCCCGGCACCTCCGCCCAACAGCCGATGACGGACGGCAGCGTGCCTGAGCCGGGTGGCTGGAATCGCATCGTCGTAGAGGTGGAAGACATCGAGGCGGTCGTGGCCGACCTGCGCGCCCGCGGCACCACGTTCCGCAACGAGCCGCTGTCCGGTGTGGGCGGCACGCAGGTCCTGATTGAGGATCCGTCGGGCAACCCGATCGAGATCTTCCAGCCGCGCTAGCCGGTTCGATCGGCCCGGTCCCTGCGACGAGCTCGCGCATCCTGGTGCCAGGCGCCATCCATCGAGCGGAGAGCTGGGTAACACAGTGATGACTGTTCCCGCCCGTCCGGCGCAACTACGATGATCGCATCGACACGCAAGACTCCGAGGCCCAAGAAGTCTCCCGCCGGCCTCGCGCCGCTTACACCATCGACCGGTTCCGGACGGCCACTGGCTGACCGGGTATAGCAATCCCAACGACTCAGCAGAGAGATTCCTTCATGTCCTTCGATGCGTTCGGCCTACGGGCCGAGCTCCTGCGCGCGATCCGCGATCAGGGATACACGACTCCTACCCCCGTTCAGGAACGCGCGATTCCGTCCATCCTGGAGGGCCGCGATCTGATGGCCGCCGCTCCCACCGGCACGGGGAAGACCGCGGGCTTTACCCTGCCGATGCTGCAACGGCTCATGACCAACGACCCGCGAGGGCGGCGGCCGGTGCGCGCCTTAGTCGTGGTGCCGACGCGGGAACTCGCGGCACAGGTCATGGAAAGCATTCGCGTCTACGGCAAACATCTGCCCCTGCGAAGCACTGCCATCTTCGGGGGCGTTGGCATCAATCCGCAGATCGCAACCCTGCGGCGTGGGGTCGACGTCGTCGTCGCCACGCCGGGACGCCTGCTCGATCATGTTGGTCAGGGCACTATCGATCTGGGCCAGGTTGAGATTTGCGTGCTGGACGAAGCCGATCGCATGCTGGATATGGGATTCCTGCCAGATGTGCGGCGAATTCTGGCGCAGCTCCCGGAGCGCCGGCAGAATCTGTTGTTCAGCGCCACGCTCGTGGGCGAGATCACCAGACTCGCCGACGGCCTGCTGGACGACCCGGAGTACATCGACGTCACCCCCCGCAACATGGCGGCCGAGACCGTGGATCAACTGGTCTACCGCGTGGACACCAAACGCAAGGCCGCACTGCTCAGCGAGCTCTTCGAAACGGAGGGCTGGCAGCAAGTGCTGGTCTTCACGCGTACGAAGCATCGCGCCAACCGGGTGGCCGCGTCCCTCAGGACGGCGGGGATCGAGGCGGTCGCCATCCACGGCAACAAGAGCCAGAACGCCCGTACCCGGGCGCTGGCCGCCTTCAAAGCCGGCCGCACGCAGGCGCTGATCGCCACGGATATCGCATCGCGCGGACTCGACATCAGCGGCCTGCCACAGGTGGTCAACTTCGAATTGCCGTTCGTCCCAGAGGACTATGTGCACCGCGTCGGTCGAACCGGGCGCGCGGGCACGGATGGTCTCGCGATCTCCCTCGTCTGTGAGAGCGAAAACGCACAACTGCGCGCGATCGAACGGGTGCTTGGACGCACGATCCCGGCGGAGACCATCCCCGGCTTCGAGCCCGACCCCACACTTCACCATGAGCCGATCAAGCAAGGGCGAGGGGGACGGTCGCGACCCGGCCGTGGTAGCCAGCCATCGTCGCGCCGGCCTGGGAGTCAGTCGCAGAGCAACGGCAGCCGCCCCGGCAGTCAGCGTCCCCGCAACGGATCGAGCGCCCGCGCCGGCGCGACGCCGGGCCGTCGCAGACGACGCTAGCCGCCTTCTCTTACTCCGAACGTAGAGACCCGGCACTCCAGGCATGGACACCCGGCGCAACGGCGCACGCGGCGCTATCCTTCCCCGCCAGGGAGGCTCCCATGTCCAAACTCGTCCGACTCGATCACGTTGGCATCATCGCCGAGACCTGGGCACAAGCCAGCGACATCCTGGAACGGCAGATGGGCCTGCCCCTGGACACCGACATCACCAAGCTTGAGAACGGGATCGAATCGCTCCTCTTCGAGCCCGAGCAGACCTACAACTACTTCGTCAAGGTCGGTATCGGCGAGACCCGTATTGAGGTGCTCATCCCCAAGCCGGGCTCTGAGACCGGCACCACCCGCCGGCTCGCCCGTTTCGGCCCCGGCCTGCACCACCTCGGCTACGGCTGTCGCGACGTCCAAGCCGCCGCTCGTGAACTCGAAGAGCGGGGCCTGAAGCGCATCGACCTCGGCCCGATCAGCGCCGCCTTCTTCTACCCCAAGAGCGCGGGCGGCATCCTCACCGAACTCGTCCCCCTGCGCGAGTAGCCCCAGCGAACCGGCCAGCCAGAGGCCCCCGCCTGCAAGACGGCCCCAATTGGGAGACGAACGAATCATGCCCGTCAACACCGTCCTCGGACCCGTCGCCGCCGACGATCTCGGCCCCACCCTCCCGCACGAGCACATCGGCGTGCGCTCGCCCGGGATCGCGGAGACCTGGCCGGAGAGCTACGACCGCGACACCCACAAGGCGGCCGCCATTGAACAGGTCGCCGCGGCCTACGCCGCCGGCATCCGCACCATCGTCGACCCGGCACCGGCCGACCTCGGCCGTGACGTCGAACTCATGCGCGAGGTCGCGCAGGAGACCGGCATGCAGATCGTCTGCGTGACCGGCATCTACTGGATCGTGCCCAGGTACTGGTGGGCGCGCGAGATCGACGACCTGGCCGACGCATTTGTCCGGGAGATCGAGCAGGGAGTCGCCGACACCGGCATCAAGCCGGGCGCGATTAAAGCCGCCACCGACGAAGAGGGCGTCACCGAGGTCAACGAAAAGTGTCTGCGCGCCGTCGCCCGTAGCCATCGCCGTACCGGCATCCCCATCATCACTCACAACGGACCGCCGACGATGGGCGCCGAGCAGCAGCGCATCTTCCTCGACGAGGGCGTCGAGCTGCGGGACAACGTTGTCATCGGGCATGTCGGCGACACGGACGACGTCGCGTACCTGCGATCGCTGGCCGACAAGGGCAGCTTCCTGGGCATGGACCGCTTCGGCATCGACCAGACGCTCTCCTTCGAGAAGCGCGTGGGCACCGTGAGCCAACTCTGCGCCGATGGCTATGCGGACCGCATCGTCCTCGCCCACGACCGCTGCTGCCTGCTCGACTGGCTGCCCGACTTCTACGACATGATCCCTTCCTTCGCGCCGAACTGGCGCATGGACCTTGTCAGCACGGACGTCGTTCCCGCACTCAAAGAGCAGGGCGTCTCGCAGGCACAGATCGACCAAATGTTGATCGACAATCCCCGCCGCCTGCTGGAGCCCGCTCAGCCCTACTAGGGCCCAGCCCTACGAGAGACCAGCCTCGCTGACGAGTTCCTCATCGAACACGATGTTGCCGGTGTACTTGTCGGCTGGCTGCTCACAGATCCAGACGGTCGCCTTGCCCATCGCGTCCGCGGTCTCGAAGTCCAAGTCGGGCTTCTCGGGGTCGTTGGAAAAGAAGAGGTTGCCCGGGGTCTTGATCCGCCCCACCGGCGAGAGGACGTTGACCGAAATACCCGCGCTCTGCAGCTGCACCGCCTGGCGTTGGGAGAAGTGCTCCAGCGCCGACTTCTCGGGACCGTAGAGCAGATCGTCTCCCAACCGGCGCTCCGGGTCGTAGGGCCCAGGACCGGGGAAGGTCGACCCGCGCGACGAGACGTTAATGATGCGGCCGCCCCCACCCGCCTTCATGTGCGGCACCGCCGCCTGCATCGCCAGGATCGGCCCGCGCAGGTTGACCTGCAAACTGAGTTCGATGTGCCGGTCCAGCACAGTCTCGAGGTCGCCCGGAATGAAGATCGCCGCGTTGTTGACCAGGATGTCGAGACGCCCCCACTCGTCGACGACGCGCTTTATGGCAGTGCGAATACTCTCCCCATCGCGCAGGTTGAGCACCACCGCGAGGGCGGTCCCGCCCTCCTCTTCGATCTCGGCCGTAACGGAATGAATCGTCCCGGGTAGCCGCGCGTCCTGGACCTGCTCCGTGCGCGCGGCCACGGCGACCTTGGCGCCCGCCCGCGCCAGGTACCTCGCGACATCCGCGCCGATCCCGCGACTCGCCCCGGCGACAAGCGCCACCTGTCCGTCCAATGCCATGCGGTCCCTCGATTTCCGATCCGCCCATTCCCTGTGGAGGGCCCCAATCCATATGGATGTCGGAGTCTAGTCCTCGCCGGGCTTGGTGGATCGGGTCCCCGAACGAATCAGGGCAGATAGCCCCCGGCTTCGTCGAGGGCCTTCAACATGCGCTTGAGAGCGAAGTGGCGATAGCTCGTGAGGAGCAAGTCTTCGACCTCATCCCAGTCGACCGTCTCTTCCACGTCGAGCACGATCCAGCCGTTGTGCCCCGTGTAGGCAGGCACCCGGAAGCGCGCCTGCTCGGAGAGAATCGACTGCATCTCCGGGCCCACCCAGAAGCTGAACTGGAGCCGGTCGTCGTGGTGTTCGGCGCTGCAGAAGGTCTTCTTGCCTGCGCGCCAGACCGCATGCCCAAAGCGTTCGTCTTCGGCCGTCTCGGGCAGGGCCAGACAGCGCTGGGCCAGTTGCGGCACCAACTCCTGGGCCCGCGCGGCGTTCATCGGATCGAACGCGACGGGGTCGATCGTCTCCGTGGGAGGATCGATCTCGATCGGCGCAGCGGCGGCCGCCGCGAGGGACCGCGGTGCCACCGTCAGGTACGCGTCGTGCACTTGCTCCGCGATCCGGCCCCAATCCAGACCGCGGTCGAGATGCACGCCCAGCCAGCCGCGCGGCCCTACATAGGGCGGCACGAAGAAGTAGTCGGGCTCCGACTCCGTGAACAACGCCTGTGCGCCGGCGGGCGCGCGCAGCCACAGTGCGATCCGGCCATCGCCATGGTGGTTGACGACGAACGTCGCGAAGGTCTTCTCGCGCACACGGAAGTCGGGGGAGCCACGCGACGGTCGCTCCGTCGCTTCCGGCAAGGAGAGACACACCTCTCGCACGGCCGTCGCGATGTCCTTGGCCATGGCTCGACCTCCCTCACGGAGCGGAGCCTAGCGCGGGTCCGTTCGGTCCGGGGTCGACTAGCCTGACCGTGAACCCACGACGGCGCGGCGAGGAGAGACGACCATGGAGGCTCTGCAACCGATGGCGACGGCGATCGCAGAACTGCTGCGCGAGCGTGAGGAGACGGTCGCCGTCGTGGAGACGACGGCGGGCGGGCTGGTCTCGGCGGCGCTGCTTGCCGTGCCCGGCGCCTCAGCGTTCTACCGCGGCGGCGCGGTGACCTACACGGGCATCGCGCGCGACGTCCTGTTGGAGATCGACCTCGCGGCGCATCCGGGCGTGCGATCGAGCAGCGAACCGTACGCGCGACTGATCGCGGCGGCGATCCGCGAACGTCTCGGTGCGACGTGGGGCATCGGCGAAACCGGGGCCGCCGGCCCCACCGGCAACCCGTACGGCGACGCGGCGGGGCACACTTGCATCGCCCTGGCCGGGCCGATCGAACACAGCGAGACCCTGGAGACCGGGCTCAGCGACCGCGAGGAGAACATGTGGCTCTTCGCCAAGAAGACGCTGGAGGTCTTCGAGGGCAGCCTGCGCGCACGGTGACGGCCTAAGCTGGGCGCGAGATCCGGAGGCACGACATGGCCAGTCCGCTCGTCTTCTACCAGATAGCGACCAGCGATCCGGCACGCACCCGCGCGTTCCTGGGCGACCTCTTCGAATGGCCGGCGACGGATCCCGAGGGATCCGACACCTTCACGATCGAACCCGGCGGCCCCGCGGACTTCGATGTCCAGGGGCAGATCCTGCCCCCGCGGGAGGGAGCCCAGCAAGTCACCCTCTTCTTCCGCGTCGCGGACCTGTGGGCGACGGTGGCGCTTGCCGAAGAGCGGGGCGCGACTGTCGTCATGCCGATTCGCCAGATGCCCACCGGCGTGCATGTCGCCCTGATCACGACGCCCGACGACGCGCTCACCGTGGGCATCGTCCAGGCCTGACCGGCCAGCGCAGCGGTCGGCTCGATTGCCCGGATCGAGATCTGGGCTATTCTCGGCCCTCCCGATCGTGCTGGGGATCCTCTCCCCGCGCCACAGCGAGTCCGCGCGTCTGACGCAACAGCCCCGGAGGGCGACCCATGAATGGCAACGAATTCATCGCCCAGATCCTCAAACAAGAGGGCGTGGAGCAGTTGACCTGCTTCCCCAACAATCCGCTGATCGAGGCGGCGGCCCAGATCGGGATCCGGCCGATCATGTTCCGCCACGAGCGCGGTGCCCTGATGGCGGCGGACGGGTTCAGTCGCATGAGCGACGGACAGCGCTTCGGCGTCGTCGCGACGCAGAACGCGGCGGGGGCCGAGAATTCGATGGGTGGCCTGGCGCAAGCGTTCGGCGACAACATTCCGATCCTGGTCCTGCCTGGTGGCTACTCGCTCGCGCAGCGCCAGGTGCGACCCAACTTCTCGGCACTCGACAACTACCGCGGCGTGGTCAAGTCGATGGAATCGATCGATACGCCCGGCGAGATCGCGAACGTGATGCGGCGCGCCTTCCAGGCGCTTCGAAGCGGTCGCGGTGGCCCTGTCGTGGTGGAGCTGACGTCGGACGTCTGCGCCCAAGAGGTGCCGGAGGAGGCGCAGAGCTACCACTCCCCGCAGGTGGCGCGGCAGGTCCCGGCGCGGGGCGAGATCGCCGACGCGGTGAGCGCGCTGCTCGGGGCGGAGCGGCCCATGATCTGGGCGGGCGCGGGCGTCCTGATGTCCGGCGCGAGCGCCGCCTTGCAAGCGCTGGCTGAACTCACGGGCGTGCCGGTCTTCACGACCATGGAAGGCAAGTCCGCCTTCGACGAGCGCCATCCCCTCGCCTTGGGTGCGGGCAGCGGCGCCACCACCGGACCGGCACACACCTGGATCGTGGAGTCGGATCTCGTGCTCGGGATCGGGACGAGCCTGACCCTCAACGGCTACACGCAGCGGGTACCGGCAGGCAAGACAGTGATCCACAACACCATCGCGCCGGACGACATCAATAA
>JAPUIR010000350.1 GCA_027296805.1 Chloroflexota bacterium
CGGTCAGCTAGCCTCACGCTGTAGCGCTGGGAGCACGCTGATGACCACCGACCAGACTCACTCTGATCACACCTACATCGTGAACGAGATCGTGGGATCTTCGCCGGAAGGTGTCGACCAGGCGATCCGCAACGGGCTCGCTCGAGCCGCCAAGACGCTCCGACATCTCGACTGGTTTGAGGTGCGGGAGATCCGGGGCACCATCAGCGACGGCGACGTGGGCTGGTTCCAGGTGCGAATGGGCGTTGGGCTCCGCGCCGAGGACCCTGACTCCTAACCCTCCGTTGCGAGCGCCTCTCTTGACCCGCTCGGCGATTTCGCGCAGAGCGGCGGGGTCACGATGTTGTCATCGTGCGGTGGGCCGAGTTCTCCGACCGCCTCACCGACCTGGCCTAGCGTCCCGCGAAGTCGGCCAGGCGCACCGGCAGACGCCGTGAGCCCCAGGTGCCCGGTTGGGCCTCGAACACGCCCGCGGGGGCGGCGCCGCAAGCGGCGCAACGGCCCTCCGGACTCAGCTCCCAGGCCGTGATGGTGTAGCCGCGCCGATCGATCAGCAGGCGCCCGCAGTCGGGACACCACGTCTCGCCGCCGTGCGGGGTGGGCACGTTGCCCGTGTACACGTAGTGCAGGCCGTTCTCGCGGCCGATGCGCTGCGCCTCGATCAGCGTCGAGGCCGGGGTCGCCGGGCGGTCCTGCATCTTCCAGTCGGGGTGGAAGGCCGTGAAGTGCAGCGGCACCTCGGGCCCCAGCCGCTCGCGCACCCAGCTCGACAGCGCGTCCAACTCGCGCCCCGAGTCGTTCAGGCCCGGGATGAGCAGGGTCGTGATCTCGAGCCAGGTGCCCGTTTCGTGGTGGATGTATTCGAGCGTCTCCAGAACGGGTTGCAGCGCCGCGAAGCTGACACCGGAGTAGAACTCGTCCGTGAACGCCTTGAGGTCGATGTTGGCGGCGTCCATGTGGGCGTAGAACTCGGCGCGCGGCTCGGGGCAGACGTAGCCCGCGCTGACGGCCACGGCCTGCACCCCCGCCTCATGGCAGGCGTCGGCGACGTCGATCGCGTACTCGTGGAAGATCACGGGGTCGTTGTAGGTAAAGGCGACACTGCGGCAGCCCAGCTCCCGCGCCGCCCGAGCGATCAGCTCCGGCGCCGCCTGATCGGCCAGGGTGTCCCACTCGCGCGACTTGCTGATGTCCCAGTTCTGGCAGAACTGGCAGCCCAGGTTGCAGCCCGCCGTGCCGAAGGAGAGCACCGCGCTTCCGGGCAGGAAGTGGTTGAGTGGCTTCTTCTCGATCGGGTCGACGCAAAAGCCACTCGATCGCCCGTACGACGTCAGGACGATCTCGCCGTCCTCCGCCGCCCGCACGAAACAGAAGCCGCGTTGGCCGTCGCGCAGCCGGCAGGCCCGCGGGCAGAGGTCGCACTGGACGCGGCCATCCGCGAGGCGGTGCCAGTACTTCGTCGCGACGGTCGACTCGCTACGCATGCGGCCAGAATACCCCCGCGCGGCGATCCTGGCGGTGCCCGGGAACCGCCAAACCGCGTTTTCGAGACGCGATCTCCCGGCACGACCAGTCAGGTCCTGACGGCCAGCGGCTTCAACCCGGCTGGCACAGGAGGCGACCGAGGCACGGCTGCCTGTCCATCGTCACGGCCCATTGTCCGCAAGCAGGCCCGAGGTCATCCTTCTCCAGAACGTCCAGGGCAGTCCCGAGTGTCCACGCCACGTTCTGCAGGCCTACACTCCGACCAGATGTGGCGACGGCTCCTCCATCGGTTGGCATGCGCCCTCGGCCACGACTGGGAGGCGCGGGGCGGCAGCTTCGGCCGCGATAGCGTCATGGTCTGCCGCCGCTGCGACCGTCCGGGACGGACTGTGCTCCGACCGCTTCGCTCCGACGAACGTTGGTTTCGCGATCGCGCCGAGGCCGGAGAGGCTCTGCTCGAGTCTGTCCAGGCTGAAGGCTTGTCGTTCGATGTCGGGCTGGCGATACCACGGGGCGGCCTGCCCGTAGCCGAAGTGGTGGCCGCGGGGCTGCATCTCCCGCTCGACGTGCTGATCGCGCGCAAGGTCGGCACGCCCGGCCAACCCGAACTCGCGATGGGCGCGGTCACCCGGTTTGGCGCCGTCTGGAACGAGTCATTGCTGGAGGCCCTCGCCCTGCCGGAGAGCGAACTGGAAAGGTGCCTCCGGCAAGCATTGGAGGAGGTCGAGCGACGCGAGGAGGCGTACCGGGGCTCAGTGGAGGCCCTGGGGGTCTCGGGACGGCGCGTCCTCCTCGTCGACGACGGGCTGGCGACCGGCGCCACGATGGCCGCCGCCGCCCAGGCGGTGCAGTCCGCCGGCGCCGAGAGCGTCGTGGTCGGGGTCCCGGTAGCATCCGCCGACGCGGTAGAGCGGATCAAGCAGCTTGGCGCCAGCGTGGTGTCGGTGTCCACCCCACCCGACTTCTTCGGGATCGGCCAGTTCTACCAAGACTTCGGGCAGGTTCCGGACGAGGAATGCCTCGAGATCCTGGAACGGACGCGAGGGTCCGGGGCGCGCCACACCGAGACGAACGAGGTTTGCTAGCCCAAAGACGGCGCGGCGCTCAGGAGAGGACGGGATGTTGCGCGATCAGGCCGTGGTACGGCTCCGGGTCGGGGACGCAGAGCTGGTGGCGTTCTTTGGCATGCCGGTGGGCGCGAATGGCATCGTCGCCTTCGCGCATGGCAGCGGGAGCAGTCGCCTCAGTGCACGCAACCAATACGTGGCCAGCGTGCTACGCGACGCGGGGCTCGGAACCCTGCTGCTCGATCTGCTCACGAGCGCCGAAGAAGAGATCGACGCCCGCACCGGCAAGCTGCGATTCGATATCGAATTGCTAGCGCGCCGTGTAGTGGGGGCGGTCGACTGGCTAGCCCAGGATCCGGAGCAGGCCGGTCACGCCATCGGACTGTTCGGGGCGAGTACGGGCGCGGCGGCCGCCCTAATCGCCGCTGCGGAGCGGCCGGATGCGGTGCGCGCGGTCGTGTCGCGGGGAGGTCGGCCGGATCTCGCCGCGGAAGCACTGGCGGGAGTGTGCGCGCCCACGTTGCTGATCGTCGGCGGGCTCGACTCTCACGTCATCGATCTCAACCGCGACGCCTACGCCGGCCTCGCCGGCGAGAAACGGATAGAGATCGTGCCGGGAGCCACGCACCTCTTCGAGGAGCCGGGGACGCTGGAACAGGTAGCGAAGCTGGCCCGGGACTGGTTCGTCGAGCGCCTGGTCGCGGCCGACGGGGGCGCAGAGGCCTGACCGACCGATCGCGAAGGGCCGTGTCCCATCTCCCCACCCTTCTTCGCACCCTCCGCCACCCCAGGCAGCGCGGACCACGCCACAGTGCCGTCGCTATGTGCTGGATTTCGTGGCCGGGGTGAGCCGGAGGACGACTAGACGCCCTTGGCCTTGCGCCAGGCGCGGATCTCGGAGGCGTGTTCGAGATCGTGTTCGATGAGGCGGTCGATGAACTCGTCGGCGGAGAGTTGCTGGTGGGCGATCGCGTAGCGCTTGTCGGCGCGCTCCGCGTCGGTCATCGCTGCGAAGCGGCCGATTAGCCGCAGCCGGGCACCGCGCAACTCTTGCCTCATGGTCTCGGTGGCGCGGGCCAGCGACTCGACGGCGGCGCTGTTCGTCTCGTCCTCGATCGGGCCGGGGACGGTCTCGCCGCGTTCGAGGGCGGCGAGCGTCTCCTCGGCCCAGCGGTCCCAACCTATGAAGTGGGCCAGGGTTTGGCGGATGCTCCAGTGGCCGACCACGCTCGGTTCGTCGAGCAGGTCGTCTTGCAGGCCGCCGAAGCTGTGGATCAGCTTCTCACGCGCGTCTTCGAGGTCAGCGGTGTTGCAGAGCGCTTCGACCGTCATGCGGCCCCCGCTCTGCGAACTGCGCGAATGCGACACGCCCGCCACACCATCCGCGTCGAGAGCGACCGCATCGTGTCACACACCGTCACTCAGAGATGACTTGAGACCCCATGCGCGCCTGATCGCACCGCGCTACACGCCCGTCGGGTGTTGGACGAACTGCACGAAATTGCCGTCTGGGTCGGCGATGGTCGCGAGCAGACCAAACGGTTCGCTCTCGAACGGTCGAATCCATTCGACGCCGAGCGTGTCGGCGTGGGCAGCGAACGTGGCCGCATCGTCGACGGCGAAGTTGATCATGATGCGCTCGGGTTGCCCGCTGGGGCCACTGACCTTGTCGTGGGGGGCCAGGAGCAGGCGGAGATCGCCGATCTGCACGACGTTGTCGCTCTCTCGGGTTCCATTGA
>JAPUIR010000351.1 GCA_027296805.1 Chloroflexota bacterium
CGGTGTCGGATCAGGCGATCGATTGGATCGTGGAGGCACCGGCCGAGCTGCGGATTCAAAGCGGGCGGCATCCGCTCCTGACGGGGGACGTGGTGCCGATGTCGATCGTGGTGGGTGGTGAAGCCGCGGGCGTGCTGATTACCGGCCCCAATACCGGGGGCAAGACGGTAGCGCTGAAGACCGTGGGGCTGCTGGTGCTGATGGCGCAGGCTGGGCTGGCCGTGCCGGCGGAGCAAGGAACGCAGTTGCCGGTCTACCAGGGGGTGTTCGCGGACATCGGCGACGAGCAGAGCATCGAGCAGTCGCTGTCGACGTTTTCGGCGCACATGACCAACATCATCCGCATCTTGGAGGTGGCGGATACGCGCTGTCTCGTGTTGCTGGACGAGTTGGGCGCGGGGACGGATCCGACGGAAGGCGCTGCACTAGGGCGGGCGATCCTGACGCATCTTGTGGAGGTGGGGGCGCACATCGTGGCGACGACGCACCACAGCGAACTGAAGGTGTTTGCCCACACGGAGCGACAGCTCATCAACGCGTCGGTGGAGTTCGACCCGGAGACGCTGGCACCGACCTACAAACTGATGATGGGGCTGCCGGGCCGCAGCAACGCGATCGCGATCGCGCGACGCTTGGGGATGCCCGAAACGGTGCTGGCGAACGCCGCACGCCAGATCTCTCCGGACGAGGCGACCGTCGAAAACTTGCTGGGCGACTTGCAGGAGCAACGCACGGCGGCTGTCGACACGCGACGCGCGGAGGAGTTCGCGCGTCAGGAGGCGGAGGAGATTCGAGAGAACCTGCGGCGGCGGCGGGATGAGTTCGAGGTGGAGCGGGAGGCGGTGATGGGGCGGACGGAGGAGGCGATGGAGCAGGAGTTGAGCCAGCTTCGTCGCGCGATCCGCGCCGCGGAGAAACAGCTCAGCAAGCAGGAACGAGAGGCGATGCGGTCGGCGGGGGCGGAGGTGGAGGTCGCGACGGAACGGTTGGATCGAGTGCGGCGCGAGCGGGCAACACAGAAGCGGCGACGGCGGTACGCGGATTCGGCGCAGCGGCTGGACCCGGCGTCGATCCGGGTAGGTGACGCGGTGTTCCTGGAGGGGATCGAACAGCCGGGGGAGGCGCTGGCGCCTGTCGATGAAGAGGGACGGGTGGAGGTGCTGCTGGGGTCGCTGCGGACGCGGGTGGCGGTCGACCAGATTGTGAGCCGGCAGGCCGGGCGCAGGGGTCACGATAGCGACGCGGTGCGCCTTCCGAGTCCGCCACCCGATCCGGGCTCGCGGATCGAGGTGCGCGGGAAGCGGCTCGACGAGGCGCTGCCGGAGATCGAGTCGTTCATCGATCGGGCCTACCGAGCGGGCAACCACCGGGTGGAGGTGGTGCACGGGAAGGGCACGGGCACGCTGCGCCAGGCAGTGCGACAGCTGCTGGGCGACCACCCCCTGGTCTCGCGGTTTGAGGGCGCGGAGCGTCGTGAGGGTGGCGAGGGCGTGACGATCGTGGAACTGGCAACGTAGGCTGCAATCATGGTTCTTCGTCGAATCGCCGCCGCAATCGACCGACGGCCGCAGGGCTATCACGCGCGGCGGGCCGTCCTGAACATTGCCGCCAATGAGTTCTTGCGTCCGCTGAGGACACGCAAGGGGAGCCAGGGTGGCGATGGCGTCTCGGGCTGGGATTTGAGCAACGTGGCGCACCCGGCGTTCTGGTCGACGTTGCTCCTATCCCAGCGGCGCGAGGGTTTCGCGATGACGTTGATCGGGCAGATCCAGCGCGACATGGCGGCGGTGACGCCTTATGTGGCGGAGAAGAAGGCGACGCAGGAGATCTTGACGGCGATTCCCGGGATCGACGCGGACTCGCTGATCGGCTTCGTGGATGTGGCGGTGATGCAGTTCCGGCCCTCGTCGTCGTCGGGGACACCGCTGGTGCCGCGGCAGCAGGCGTTGGAGATCCTGAAAGCCGCGCTGTTGCGCGGGGCGATGGTGGGTGAACTGCGGCCGGAGGCGGCGCGCGAGTCGTGGCTGGCGTCGCACCCGGAGAGCCGGGGCGACCCCGAGCGTCACTGGAAGCAGGCGCAGGGGAAGGCCGAGCGGATGTTTCAAGCCTGGCGCAAGCAGCGCAAAGACGTTCCTCGACGCGTGATCTAGCCGCGCTACCCTGGGGACATGCCCGCGCGTAAACCTCGTTCATCAAGGCAAGGGCCTTCGGGGCCGAGCCTGTTCGACTCGCTTGACAGCGTCGATCCGAATGCGCCGCTGGCGGCCCGGATCCGAGCCCGCAGCCTGGACGAGTTCGTGGGGCAGGAGCATCTGGTCGGTGAGGGGCGCCCCCTGCGGCGGGCGATCGAGGCGGACGGCGTACCTTCGAGCGTGCTGTGGGGGCCGCCCGGCAGCGGTAAGACGACGCTGGCCCGGATTATCGCGCGGGTGACGAAGTCCTACTTCGCGACGGTCTCGGCGGCGACGAGCGGCGTGGCGGATCTGCGAGCCGCGATCGCCGACGCGCAAGCGCGGGGCCAAGATGGCGGACAGCGCACCATCCTGTTCATCGACGAGATCCATCGCTTCAACAAGGCGCAGCAAGACTCGGTGCTGCCGTACGTAGAGGACGGGACGATCACGCTGATCGGGGCGACGACGGAGAATCCGTCGTTCGAGGTGATCGGGCCCTTGTTGTCGCGGTCGCGGGTGTTCACGCTGAAGCCGCTGGAGCCGCGGCACGTGCGGATCTTGTTGGATCGAGCGCTGACGGACACAGAGCGCGGTCTGGGTTCGACGCCGATCACGGTGGAGGAAGAGGCGTTGGATGGGCTCGCGGAGCTCTCCGGGGGTGACGCCCGGTCGGCACTGAACAATTTAGAGCTGGCGGTGCAGGATGCAGTCAACGCGGGGGAGGCGACCGTGACGGTCGCCACGGTGTCGGCGGTGGCACAGCGTCGGATCGCGTACGACAAGGCGGGGGACGCCCACTACGACACGGTCTCGGCGTTCATCAAGTCGCTGCGCGGGTCAGATCCGGACGCGGGGCTGTACTGGCTGGCGCGGATGATCGAGGCGGGCGAGGATCCGCTGTTCATCGTGCGGCGGATGGTGATCCTGGCATCGGAGGATGTGGGCCTGGCGGATCCGCAGGCGCTGGGCGTCGCGATGGCGGCGCAGCAGGCTGTGCACTTCGTGGGGCTGCCGGAGGGGTTCCTGGCGATGGCGGAGGCGGTGGTGTATCTGGCGCTGGCGCCCAAGAGCAACTCGGCGCTGACGTCGTACGAACGCGCGATGGCGGATGTGCGCGAGCACGGCGACCTGCCGGTGCCGCTGCACCTGCGCAACGCGGTGACGGGGCTGATGCGTTCGTTGGGGTACGGCGCAGGCTATGAGTACGCGCACGATCGGGAGGATCACGTGGCAGAGAGCCAGACGCACTTGCCAGACAAGCTGGTCGGTCGGAAGTACTACGAGCCGGGTACGACAGGCGTCGAGCCGGAGCTGGCGAGCGGGAAGCGAGCGGAGAACAGACAGCCCACGTTGCAGGGGCCGAAGCAACGGGCGAAGCCCGCTGCGAAGGATCGATCGCGGCCGGCGCCGCCCAGCCCGCGAGCCAACGACGATGCCTGAGAGCGACGAAGGGGAGTTGCGTCGAATCTTCCCAGCCCTGTCCGAGGAGGTCGCGCGGGCGGTGGCGGCGCTATTTGAGGTTGAGATGCGGGTGGAGCCGTACGAGCCGGCCGAGGGCGAGCCCGTGTACGCGATCGATCATCGAGGACCGATCGGAAACGTGCGGCTGCTGCTGTGGCCGTCGCTTGGGCGGGTCGACGTGCACTGCGGTCCACATTCGTGGATTGCCAAGCAGGTGGTGGAGTGCGAGGTGATCGACGGGCTCGAGGTGATCTTCCGAACGGCGAGCGGGGGGATGCTGTTCGCGGCGGTGACGGGGGACGTGTTGATGGTCAGTGAGGGGTCTGCGTGAGGCGGAAGGCGGGATCAGTGATCGAGCGAGAGCTCTGAGGCGACGTCGCTGAGGAAGGTCTGGAGCATCATCGCCGTCGCGCCCCAGATGGTGTGCTCGCCCCAGTGGTAGGAGCGCATGGTGAAGGAGG
>JAPUIR010000352.1 GCA_027296805.1 Chloroflexota bacterium
GGCGACGGCGGGGCCGTGATCTGGCCCTGGCTGGTGGGGATCAACAAAGCGAAAGAGCTGCTGATGACCGGCGAGTTGATCCAGGGCGCGGATCTGCTGCGCCTTGGCATCGTCAATCACTTGGTGGAAGAGGACGAGCTGGACCGGTTCTGCGCCGACAAGGCGCGGGAGCTGGCCGGCATGGCTCCGTATGCGGCGCGGGCCACGAAACAGACGCTCAACAAGATCCTCAAGCGCCAAGCGGAAGAGGTGCTCGACATTGGGCTCGGATGGGAGTGGCTGTCGATGCGGCAGGATGACCACCACGAGGCGGCGACGGCGTTCGTCGAGAAGCGGGAAGCCCACTTCACGGGCCACTAGGCGCCCGGTTTACCGTCGAGAGCTGCGGGCCTAGCATGGCCCGCGTTGCGCCGACGCGGCTCCAGTCGGTCCATCGGAATCATGGAGGACGACTCATGTCCCTGAAAACCCCCGAGCAGTATCGGGAGTCGTTGCGCGATGGCCGGGTGAACTTCATGTATGGGGAGCGCATCGAAGATGTGACGACCCACCAGGAGTTCAAGGTGCCGCTGGAGACCGCCAGCCAGGACTACGACTACGAAAGCCCTGGCATGCGCGACATCCGCACCTACACGACGGATGACGGGACCGAGGCCCATCGGGTCTTCCAGATCCCGCGGACCGAAGAGGACCTGCACAAGCGCCTAGAGATGATGCGCAACACCAGCATCCTGGGCGGCACCACCGCGGTGTACATGGCGCTGATGAACGCGCGCGGCCAACTTGGCCAGGTGAACTCCCAGTACGCCGACAACGTGGAGAGCGTGTACGGTCTCGCCCGCGACAACGATCTGCGAGCGGTGGAGGCGATCACGGACGCGAAAGGCGACCGCGGGCGCCGCCCCGTGGACCAAGACGACCTCGATCTGTACACGCGCATCGTGGAGAGACGCGACGACGGGATCGTGGTGCGGGGCGCGAAGCTGCACATCACGGCGGCCTGCCTGGCGCATGACATCGTCGTCATGCCGACGAAGGCGATGGGTCCGGGGGAGGAGGACTTCTCGGTCAGTTTCTCGATCCCGGTCAACACGCCGGGGGTGAAGATCATCAACCAGACCTACGCGCATCCCGACATGAGTACGTTCGACTATCCGCTCTCGGCCGCGCACAACATGCCCGAGGGCTTCATCATTTTCGACGATGTCTTCGTGCCCTGGGAGCGGGTCTTCCTGGCGGGCGAACACGAGCTGGCTGGGGTCTTCGCGCACGCGCTGGGGTTGTGGGAGCGGATCGGCGGGCTGGTTGCGATGGTCGAGCGCAGCAAGCTGCTGGTCGGCATCGCACAGCTCCTGGCCGAGTACCACGGCATCAGCAAGGCGGGCCACATCGTGGAGAAGACCACGGAGCTGATCTTCTACGCCGAGCTACTGCGGATGACCCTCGACAACTCGCTGCGCAACTACCAAACGACCGAGGATGGGATGGTGTACCCGAGCCCGCTGGAGATCAACGTCGGCAAGTACTACGGAGCATCGAACTGGCATGGCATGGTGCGGCACATCCACGACATCTCGGGCGGGATCGTCGTGACGCTGCCCAGCGAGGCCGATCTGCGCAATGAGGAGACCGAAGGCTACCTGCGCAAGTACCTGTACACGAAGAGTGAAGTGGATGTGGAGGACCGCATGCGGCTGATCAACCTGATCCGGGATCTGACGGCCGACGCGTACGGGGGCTGGGAGCTGGTGACCACGATTCAAGCGGGCGGCGGATTGGCCGCGCAGCGAATCGTGACCTATCGCAGCTACGACCTAGAGGACGCCAAGCAGGTCGCTCGGGACGCGGCGGGCATCAGCAGCTAGGCGAGGCGGCAGGCGAGAACCTACGTGGCGAGGGGGGTACGCTGACCGCCGCAAGAGCGTGGAGGAGTGAGGCATGGCTTTTCGAACACCGGAGCAGGCGCTGGAGTCCATGCGCGACGGGCGGCAGGTCTACAGCGGCGGTGAGCTGATTGAGGACGTGACCACGCATCCACGCACACGCGCACGCGCGGCGGGCAGCGCGCAGGCCTTCGAAGCGTTCCACGACGACCGCCGGGAGATCTTCGTGGCGGAAGACCCCGAGACCGGGGAAGAGGTGGACCGTTTCATGGTGCCACCGGCCAACGCGGAGGATCTGCTGGCGCGGGCACGCGCGATCGACTTCGGCATGCGCTATGGCGGTCCGTCGTTCGGGTCCGATGCCATCCTGTCGTTGCGCTGGGTGGCGCCGGAGCTGGCCGAGCACAACCCGATGTATCGCGAGAACATCGAGACCGCGTTCCGGCAGGCGCGCGAGCAAAATCTGACGATGTCGATCGTGATGTCGGACACGAAGGGCGACCGCTCGAAGCACCCCTCGCAGCTAGGCGACCCAGACCTCTACGTGCGCAAGGTGGACGAGAACGCCGACGGGATCGTGATCCGTGGCATGAAAGCGCACATCTCGGGAGCGGCGTTCGTCGACGAGTTGATCGTGCTGCCGACCAAGCGGATGCGCGACGACGAGCCGGAATACTCGGTGGCCTGCATGGTCCAGCCCAACACGCCCGGCATTCGCATCATCGAGCGGATCGACTACATGGGCGAGTCCCAATTCGATCACCCGCTCGCCTATGGCGGTGTGGGGGGCGAATGCTTCGTCTGGTTCGACGATGTGTTGGTCCCCTGGGACCGGGTCTTCCAGAACGGCGAGAATGAGCTGGCTGGACCGATTGCGTACGCCCTCGGCCTTTGGCAGCGCTACAGCGCCATGTGTTACAAGAAGCCCACGCTGGAGATGCTAGCGGGCGCGGCTGCGCTCTCGGCCGAGTATCTAGGCATCGAGAAGGCCGGCCACATCCAGGACAAATTGTTCGAATTCGCGATGACGGCGAGTGCGATCGACGCGTTCATCCAGGCGGCGGCTGTGGCCTGTGAGACACGAGACGGAGTCGCCATCCCCAACGAGACGATCACCAACGTCGGCAAGTACACCTTCGCCAGCAAGTACCACGAGCTGGTCAAGAACCTGATCGACATCTCCGGCGCGATCGTGGCGACCGCCCCAACGGAAGCGGACTACCGACACGAGGACCTCCACGCGGCCTTCAAGAAGTATCTCGGCTCCGGCAACGCCGACGACGGCGAGGATCGGCTGCGCTTGTGGAACCTCATCCGCGATTTGAGCGCGGACGCGAAGGCCGGACACAAGGCGGTGCTGGCGCTGCACGCAGAGGGGTCACTGGCGGCGCAAAAGATGATGACGATGCGCAATTACGACTTCGAAGCGGCGAAACAGTACGTCAAGGAGCTATCGGGCATCTCCCCGCCCGCGGGCAGGTACACGCCCGTGCCACCGTCACTCTAAGGACCAAGCCGGACCCAGCGCGCGGCCACCGGGCTCGAATCAGCCTCACGCCAGCCTGTGTGGCCGAATTCGCCCATCGCGTTTCACACGTGAGACACGTTCGCACTATCATCCCCGATCGGTGTGGCCACGCTTCTCTTCCCAACCGGGAACCGATGCCGGATAGTAGGCCGTCCCGCAGATAGCACCGGGGTGGATTCGTCTTGATCAGCAACAAGCTTGCGCAGCAGCCCGTTTCTTTCGCCGTCATTGTCGACGCGCTCGCGTTGGGTGCCTGCGCGGTGGACCACGCGAACCGGATCGCTCACGCGAACGCGCGATGGAACCCGGCCCTCAGTAGCCTGCCCGCGGTCACGCGCTGCTTCGCCACCGCTCGAGAGCGCGGCCGGGCCGAGATCGTCGTGGAGCTCGGCTCCACCAGCGTGATCGTCAACGCCGGCGTCTTGGACTCCGATGGCACCCTGCTCGTAACGCAAGACGGCGTGGGCGCGGATGCGGCGCTGCAAGAGGAGCGCTACCACGCCACGCTTGAGACCGTGCGAGGCGGCATCGTGCTGACGGACCGTGAGGGCGAGATCCAGTCTCACAACGCCCAGCTGCCCGCGATTCTGCAAGTCGACACGCTGGTGGGCCAGTCGCTCTATGCGCTGATCGCGCAGTCTGACGCGCCGCGGCTTCGAAACGCGTATGCGGAAGCACTCACCTCTGGTTCCTCAGAATTCGAGGTCCACGGTGCGGAAGCGGGCGAGGCCTCCCTCATTGCCATCACCCTCTGCTGGCTGCCGCGAGGCGAGACGATGCTGGGCTTCCTGCTGGACGTTACAGAGCAGCGCAGCATCGAGGCGCGCGCACTCCAGGCGCAACGGATGGACTCGCTGGGCAATCTCGCCGCCGGGATCTCGCACGACTTCAACAATCTGTTGACGGTGATCGGC
>JAPUIR010000353.1 GCA_027296805.1 Chloroflexota bacterium
ACCCGGGCACGTCTCCTTCGTGGTGGCGAGCGGCGGCGAGCGGGCCTACCTGATCGGCGACGCGGCGCATCAGCCGGTCCAGCTCAGCGAGGACGAGTGGTGTCCGGGCGCCGACATCGACAAGACCGACTCGACCGCGAGCCGCAAGGCCCTGTTCGACAAGATCGAACAGGAGAACGCCCTGATCGCCAGCGGGCACTTCCCCTTCCCGGGGTTGGGCCACGCGGTGCAAGAGGGCGGCAAGCGGGTGTTCCGCCCGATCTAAGGACGGTTTCGGGGCGGGCGGTATGTACTACCCGACGCTCAACTCCGGCACGTAGGCGGCGATGTCGATGTAGCGATCGGCGGTCTCGCGAAGCTCGCGCGCGGTGCTGTTGCCGAAGGCCATGACCTCCACGCGCACCCCTTTGTTGCCGACCATCTCCGCCACGCGCCGAAAGTCGCCGTCACCGGAGACCAACGCGACGACATCCAGGCGGTCCGCCATGGTGACGATGTCCACGGCCAGTTCGACGTCGAAGTTCGCCTTGACGCTGCCGCCGCTGAAGCGCTTCAACGGCTTCGTCGCGATGCGGTAGCCGCGGTCCATGAACGGCACGACAAAGCGCTCGTTTTCACGCCGGAAGGCGGGGTCGTCCGAGATGGGGGCGTAGGCGGTCGCGCGCACCAGGGTGCGCCCGAGCGAGAGAAAGTCGAGCACCTTGCCCCAATCGAGCTCGACGCCGGATCGCTCGGCCGCGTAGAGGATGTTCGGCACATCGACGAAGACGGCCAAGCGCGGCTTGACCTCGGTCAGGCCGCCGCCGTTGGCGCTGACTGAACGCTCGATAGCGCGCGTGGTCTGCTTCTGCTCGTCCACAAGGGATTGCAGAAGCGTGTTTTGGTTTTCGATCAGGCCCGCCTGCTGACGGAGCAATCCCAGCAGTTGCTGGACCTCGTCCTGCTCTTCGGGCGGGGGTACCGGCGGCGTGGCTGCCTTGCGCGTACGCCTGGGGGGCGCCTTCTTGACGGGGGTCGTTTTCGTTGCCGTAGTGGCCTCCGTGGTTGCGGCGGTCGACTTACGCGCTCGTGCGCCTGAGCGCCGCGAACGGGTGGTGGTCGTCGTGCTGTCCTCTTTGGTTGTGGATTCGGTCTTGGTGGCGCGGGCGCGCGGTTTACGAGCGCGCGAGCGCCGGGGGGGCGTGGTGGATCCGTCGCTGGACGAATCCGGGTTGGTGTTGCCGGGGGCGCTCTCGGCGGCGGCGGAGCCGTCACCATCTTTGGCGTCGCGGCGGAAGAATCTTGTCACGTTACTTTTTACCCATGCGGCCCGAGCCGGTAAGGCGGGGCCGCCTCTTTCACTTTAGTTGGAGTTCAAGCCTGCACAAGGTCCAGAACACTCACCTTCGCCGCGACCTTGTGCGCGATGGCGGTGAAGGCCTGGGCGGCGGCGCTCTCCGGGTGCTCGACGACGATGGGCCGGCCGGAGTCGCCGCCCTCCCGTACGTCTTGCTCCAGAGGCACCTCGCCCAGGAAATCGATGGCCAGATCGTCGGCGGCGTCCTGCGCGCCGCCATGCCCGAAGATCTCGATCCGCTGGCCGCTGTCGGGGGTGATGAAATAGGACATGTTCTCAACGATGCCGAACACTGGGACGTTGAGCTTCTCGAACATCGTCACGGCCTTCTCCGCGTCCTCGAGCGCAACGGCCTGGGGGGTGGAGATGATGATCGCTCCGGCGATGGGAGCCTCCTGGGCCATCGACATGGAGGCGTCGCTGGTGCCGGGCGGCAGGTCGATGAGGAGATAGTCCAGCTCGCCCCACTGCACATCGTGGATCAGTTGGCGGACGCCGGAGCCGATCATGGGACCGCGCCAGACGACCGGCGAACCGGGTGGGATCAGAAAGCCTAACGAGACCATCTTCACGCCGTGTCGCTCCACGACGTGGAGGCCCCGCTCGCTGTCTTGCTGAAAGCCGGCCGGCAAGCCGAACATGCGGGGCAGATTGGGGCCGGTGATGTCGGCGTCGATGAGGCCAACCGCGGCCCCGGCCTGCGCGAGGGCGATCGCGATGTTGGTGGCGAGGGTCGACTTGCCGACGCCGCCCTTGTTCGAAGCGATGGCGATGATGTTCTTCACGCCAGGGAGCTCGGTCTGGCCCGGAGCGGGGTTGAACGTCGGGACGTGCGCGCTCCACTCCAAAGCGATGCTCTCGGCCCCGATCCCTTCCAGGGCGGCCTTGACGTCCTGCTCGATCGTGTCGCGCAGCGGGCAAGCAGGCGTCGTCAGGACGATGGTGAGCGAAACGGAGTCCCCGTCAACCACCACGTCCTGCACCATGTTGAGGCTGACCAGGTCGCGCAGGAGTTCCGGGTCCTGCACCTGTCGCAACGCATCGACGACGGCGTCCTCAGTGATCGACATGGATTCCCTTTCGGCGTCCGACCTGCGGCGGAGGCAACGCAGATCCGATGGGCGCTCTCCACAGGCGCGCTGCGACCGTCGCAGCCGTCCTGACCGTTGCAGCGATGGGGCTTGTGCTCAAGCTATTCCGTCTCGATCTCTTCGGCCGTGACACGGAAACGACAGGCGTTGGCCCCGTCGCACTGGCACGCATCGAGCTCAACGGCAACGCCGACGAGCTGGCTGATGTACTCGGTATGGAAAGCGCAGATCTCCTCATGCCCCTCCGCGACACGCTGGAAAACGCAGTTGTACTCCCGCACCTCTACCCCCGCGCTGGTCCGCTCCAATTCGGTGAATCCGCTCTCGGCCCGCAAGATCTCGACAGCGGCTTCCAAGCGTTCGGGCGCCTCCAGCGGGGCCAGCTGCGCTCGATGTGGGGCCGCGGCTCGCCGCGCGACCTTGCGGAACGCCTCCCGCCGCCCCGGCCCGCTAGACCAATCGCTCGTTCCATCATCGAGCGTCATCTCCTCCAGCATGAGGTGGGAGAGCCGTTCGTAGGCCTTGGGGAACCGCTCCTCGCTCGCCGGCGTCAGGTGATACACATGCGCCGGGCGGCCAACAGGGCGTCGCTCCGACTGCACCTCGATGAGGCCGTCACTGGCCAGACGGGTGAGATGCTGGCGAATGGTCATGGGCGCGAGTTCGAGCGACTGGGTCAGCGCTTCAACGCTGGCGCCGGGCTGGCGCTTGAGGTGATGGAGGATCCGCTCGCGCGTGCTGTGCATACCAATGCTCGTTATGCGGTCGATCCGCGAGCCAGAGTGCATCTCTCGCGGACACCGGCATCGTATAAATCGAGAGAAGATGGTGTCAAGGTTTACACGTTGCAAACCGTAAAAAGCTCCCAGCTCCTTGACCGTCAGAATGTTCGTTCGTATTTTAGAGATACGACCAAAGGCGGGATACGCTAAGTAAAGCGTAAAATGGTCGGGTGTCGGAAGTCAGGAGAAAAGATGGCGACCAAGACACAGAGGAAGCCGACGGCGACCTCTACGCGTTCCAAGGGGGGACGCGCAACCGGCTCGAAGGCCGGCGAGACGGCGCGGAGCAAGACCACTGCCCGACGCCGCGCGCACAACCACCACTGGATCATCGAGGCGCCCAACGGCCCTCTCAGCGCGGGGCGTTGCAAAATTTGTGGCAAGCGCCGCGAGTTTCCCAACTCGTCCGAAGATTCGATTTGGGACGGGGCGGACGGACGATCTCGCTGGAACGACATGGGCATCTCCCGGCGGCGCAAGCCGCAGGAAGAGCCGATCGCGGAACCCAACGTCGTATCGGTGTAATGAGCGAACACCGGTTCACATTTGAATGACAGGAGGCCGCCCGTTGGGGCGGCCTCTTTGTATATGGCGGAGGGTACGTGGAGGAACGTCTTGTACGTGGCAGCGTCGCGGCGGCCATGGCGAAAGCTAGACTCCATCCTGGACGGGGAGCGTCGTGCCGCGAACTAGTGATCTGACCGTGGACTTGGCGCCCGGCGCAAAGCGCAGCCTGATCCTGCCCAACCCGGTCATGACCGCCTCGGGCTGCTTTGGCAACGGACTGGAGTTCACGAAGGTCTTCGACGTCCAGCGCCT
>JAPUIR010000354.1 GCA_027296805.1 Chloroflexota bacterium
GGAGCAGAAGCCGTCGATGTCGTGGGGATCGAGACCGGCGTCGTCGCAGGCGGCGATGATCGCCTCCAGAGCGAGGCGGAACTCCGGCTTGCCGATCTGCCCATGCTTCGTGTACTCGGTCTCACCGATCCCGATGATGCAAACTTTGTCGCGAATGTTGCGGTCGTAGGCATAGACCTCGTCGGTCATGGTGTTCCCTTGCGGCTAACGGACACGCGGGTGGGCATCGGTCATGAGGATGACTTACATGCGCGCGAGTCTAACCGAGGTCGGTTCCCAGTCGGCTGTATCCTGCCCTCGGTACGACCTCCGTGATTTCGCGCGGCCTGACGAGGAGAGCAGCTGATGGTGACGACCGAGCAGACAAAGGTGATCGGCACGCGCCCGATTCGACCGGACGGGTTCGACAAGGTAACGGGGCGTGCCCTCTACGGCGCGGACTTCGAGATGCAAGGGCTGCTCTACGGGGCGGTCAAGCGCAGCCCGCACGCGCACGCACGGATCGTGCGGATCGATACGTCGAAGGCGGCGGCGCTGCCAGGGGTGAAAGCGGTGATCACGGCGGCGGACTTCCCCGACCCGGGCACCGCGACCACGCGCACATACCGCGGCGTCGAACCGCTGCACTGGCAGCTCGACCGAATCATCGCGGGAAGTGTGGCGCTGCATCGGGGTCATGCGGTGGCGGCGGTGTGCGCCACGGATGCACACGTCGCCGAGGACGCGCTGGAAGCGATCAAGGTGGAGTACGCGCTGCTGCCGCCGGTCCTGAGCGTGGCGGACGCGCTGGCGCCCGACGCTCCGATCCTGTTCGACAACGCTGCCACTGCTGAGATCAAAGGGCTGTTCGACCCGATCGACGGCCGGGCGACGAACATCGCGCGCCGAGCGACGCTGGATCTAGGGGACATCGAGTCGGGTTTCGAGGCGGCGGACGTCGTGATCGAGCAGGAGTTCACGACGGGGTCCGCGCACCAGGGGTACATCGAGCCGCCCAACGGCAGCGCGCTGTGGTCGGGCGACGGCAAGCTCACGGTCTGGACCAGCACCCAGGGCCATTTCGCGATTCGGCAGTCACTGGCCGATCTGCTGCAGGAGCCGCTGACCAACATCCGCGTGATCCCCATGGAGATCGGGGGCGGCTTCGGGGGCAAGACCATCGCCTACCTGGAGCCCCTGGCGGCGATGCTTTCGAAGCGCTCCGGGAGGCCGGTCAAACTGTCGATGTCGCGGACCGAGGTGTTTGAGGCCGCGGGGCCGACCTCATCGACCGTGGTCCGGGTGAAGATCGGAGCGAAACGGGACGGCACGCTGGTCGCGGCGGAAGCGCACCTTTCGTTCGAGGCAGGAGCGTTCCCGGGCTCGCCGGTCACGGCCGGGGCGATCTGCGCGTTCGCGCCCTACGACATCCCCAACCAGTACGTGCTGGGCGACGATATCGTGGTCAACAAGCCCAAGGTGATGGCCTATCGCGCGCCGGGCGCACCGGCGGCGGCCTACGCGGTGGAATCGGTTCTGGACGAGTTGGCCGAGCGCCTGGCAATCGATCCGGTGCAGCTACGACTGAAGAACGCGGCGCACGAGGGGGTACGCCGGGCGGGGGGCGTCGCGCACGGATCGCTGGGCTGCGTCGAGGTGTTAGAAGCGATCGACGCCAGTCCGCACTACCGCTCGGAGTTGGAGGGCGAGAACCGAGGTCGCGGGTTCGCGGCCGGGTTCTGGATCAACGGCGGCAACGAATCGAGCGCCTACGCGCTGCTGAACCCCGACGGCACGGTCAGCCTCGTCGTGGGCTCCGTCGACATCGGCGGCCAACGAGCGTCGTTGGCGATGCAATTCGCGGAGACGATGGGGATGCCCTACGAGGACGTGAAGCCGCAGGTGAGTGACACCGATTCCGTGGGCTTCACGGCCACCACCGGCGGGAGCCGGACGACCTTCGCGACGGGCTGGGCGGTGTACGAGGCGGCGCTGGATATGCGGCGACAGTTGGAGGAGCGAGCGGCGGCGGTCTGGGAAGCGGAGCCAGAAGACGTCTCCTACCAGGAGGGTGGCGTGATCCAGGGGCCGGAGCGGGACGGCGAACGACTGCAGATCACGTTGAAGGAGCTGGCAGCGAAGCTGCCGGGCAGCGGCGGCATGATCCAGGGCCGGGCAAGTATGAATCCGCGGGGCGTGGGCTCCGCGATCGCGGCGCACGTCGTTGACATCGAAGTCGATCCTGACACGGGCAAGGTGGAGATCTTGCGCTATACGGCCGCGCAGGACGTGGGGCGTGCAATCCACCCGGCCTACGTCGAAGGGCAGATCCAGGGCGGGGCGGCACAGGGCGTAGGCATGACGCTGAACGAGGAGTACGTCTACGACCCGGACGGCACCATGCGCAACGCCAGCTTCCTCGACTACCGCATGCCGACATCGCTGGACCTGCCCATGATCGAGACGATCCTGGTCGAGGTGCCCAACCCCGGTCACCCCTACGGCGTGCGCGGAGTAGGCGAGGTCCCGATCGTGCCGCCGCTGGCGGCCATCGCGAACGCGATCTACGACGCAACCGGACTGCGAATGCGGGACCTGCCCGCATCGCCCACGGTGCTGCTGGAAGCGTTGCTCGACCAGGCCGAGGGCAGCGGAGACTAGGCCAGCCAGCTAGGCGAGCAGGGCCTCCAGGCGAACCCCGGCCTCGGCGGGGGGTCCTTCGGGCATGGAGATCATCTGCAGGTCGGCGCCCAGCGCGGCGCGCTCCTGGAGCTGTTCGCGAACCGAGTCGGCGGGTCCGATGACCTGGATCTCGCGCACCATCTCCTCGGAGAGCGCGTCGAAGGCGCCTTCCATGTCGCGCTCCTTCCAGGCTTCGCGGGAAGCGGCGACCTCGGCTTCGAAGCCGTTGTGGCTGAGCATCTGCCAGTAAAACGAGCCCATGCGGTTGATGTAGTGGAAGAGGGGCTGTCGCGCCGCGCGCCACTGCTGCTCGTCGTCCTGGCCGTCCAGGTCGTAGGTGTTGGTGAAGGGCGCGATCGTGATGGCGTCGGCGGAGCGATCGGCGCGCGCCGCGCCCACCGCGAGCTGTTCACGCAGGGTCTCGAACGAGCCGCGGGGCCAGTGGATGGGGAAGATGCCGTCCGCGATTTCGCCCGTCTGCTCGATGGAGCGCGGGGTGATCGCGGCGATGTAGACGGGGATGCTGTCGCGGGGACGGTCGTAGTCGATCGAGAAGCCCCGCTCGAGCTTGAAGATTTCGCCCTCATACTTGAGGCGGCCGCCCCCGATGAGGATGTTGAAGATCTCGATGTACTCCCGCATGCGGCGCAGAGGACGCTCGAAAGGCACGCCGTGGTAACCCTCGATCACGAGGTTGCCGGAGGATCCGATGCCGAAGATCATGCGGCCGCCCGAGATCTGATCGAGTGAGGCGAACTCCTGCGCCATCACCGCCGGTGAACGCGAGAAGCAGTTCAGGATCGAGGGGCCGATCTGGATCTTGCTGGTGTTGGCCGCGAGGAGGCTCAGCCAGGGCAGCACTGACGGCCCCCAGCTTTCGCCGGAGGTGACTAGCTCGTAGCCGAGATCCTCGGCGATGCGAACCTTCTCCAGCGAAGCCCGCCAGTCCGATCCCATTCCAGCGATCACACCGAGACGCACAGCAGGCTCCTCTCATGTCGTCGAGAGGATAGCCGCGGCAGCGGGATTCGGTCAGGCTTCGTCGCCGGCGGAAGGTTCTGGTTGCTCTTGAATGCGCACTGGACGGCGGTGGTAGCCGGTCGCGCCTTCGGGCAGGGGATCGCGTGCCTCCTCGATCTGGCGACGGCCGGTCCCATCGGTCGCGCGCACGACGACGGTCTGGCGCGGCGGTTCGGCCTGGAAGTCGTGCTCCCAGCGCACCCAGCTGAGATCCGAGAGCGGGGGGCGGACCTCTGCGTCCGTCCAAGATTCGCCGCTGTCGACGCTGACCTCGACGCGAGAGATGCCGCGCTCCCCAGCGAAGGCGACGCCACGTAGAGCACTCAGCCCCGCAGCGATGCGGGTATTGCGACCGGGGACGTCGAAGCGGGACATCGTCTGGATGAAGGCCGAACGAGACCAACCGCGGGCCGCCCAGTAGCCCTCCGATTCCTCTGGTTCCAGGGTGAGACGGGTGATCCACTTGGGGTTCTTCATGCCGTAGCGACCAGGGACAAGCGCGCGTAGCGGGAAGCCATGCTTGCGTGTGAGTGGTTCGTCGTTCATGAGCCAAACGAGGCGGGCGTCCTCGTCCATGGCGGCCTCGAGCGGGAGCGACTCGGTGTAGTCGTCGGCGCTGGTGAACTTGAGATAGGCGGCTTCGGGGTCGACGCCCGCCCGTTGCAGAACATCCCGCAGTGCGACGCCGGTCCAGCCCGCGTTGCCGATCAGTTCGCCGCCCACGCGGTAGCTGATGCACATGAGGGTGTTGAAGCCCGTGGTGACCGGCATGGTCTGGAGGTCGTCCAGGGTCAGCACCAGTTCCTCATCGACCAGACCATCGACGATGAGACGCCAGCCCGGCAGCGAGACATCGGGGTCGAAGCCGGCGATGTTCTTCGAGACGACGTAGAAGTCCTCGGTTGGGGTGACGTCTTCGGACCACGTCCCGTCCATGGCGCGGAGGACACCGGTGCGGGCGGTAGCGGCTACGGAACGGCCGAGGTACCAGGCGGCCGCGATCGAGGCGGTGCCGGCGCCCATGACCCAAGCGACGCGCATGAACTGGCGTCGGCTGACAACGCCCGTTGCGTCCAGCGCGACGACCTCGTCGATCTCGTTGTTGGGGGGCGCGGGAACCGGCCGCGGCCGGGCGCCTTGGAGGAGGGGCGGCAGCGCGAGGTTCAGCGCGAGGGCGAAGCCCACGAACGCCGTGGCCTCCACCAGTGCGAGGAGAGCGAGCTCACCCCACTCCCAGCCGGTCAAGGGAGGAGTGTCGGCCGCGAGCGCGAAGAAGCCGGCGATGGCGACGAAAATCCCGGCGGCGACAGCGATCCGCGAGACAGCGTCGCGAACGCGCCCGCCGACCCGCGTGCCGGGTGCAGCGGGTACCAGCGACCAGATCGCCACGTAAACGGTGAACTGCAGGGCCAGCACGCCGGCGAAGGTGGCCGCTTTGCCCACCTCTCCGATGATCTCCATGACCTGGGAAAGCCCGCCGGGAGAAAGCACGGAGCTGGAGGCGTCGATCGCGAGGTTGGCGAGGTAGGGAGTGTTGAACTCCAGGGCGGCGAAATAACCGAATCCCAGCGCGGCGACGGCGGCGGCGGCACCGCCTGCGACGCGGCCTCTGCTGGGCCGGCCGACGTGCCCTCGGAGCGAGCGCAGATGGTTCTTAAAGCGAGACATCATCACCTTGCACGCTAGGAACACGATCTTGCGAAAAGCTTACGGGCCGAGCCCGCCCCCAGTCAGGAGAGGGCTTCGCCACGTTGGTCGAACTCGGCGCGCGCACGTTCCACAAGCGACGGGTCTTGCAGCAGTTCGCAAGCCGTGGCGCCGATCGCCTTGGCGCACAACAGAGCGTTGCCATGGCCCAAGTCGGTGATAGCAGCGGCCGCCATCTCGATCGAGTGACCAGGGATGGGCACTTCGGAGATGGCGAAGGTCATCGCGAAGGAGGGGACGACCTGGCTGACGTTCCCAAAATCCGTCGAGCCACCTGCTCCGCGGGCATCCGCTTCGGGCTCGTCCAGGCGCAGGCCGTAGTGCGCGGCGTGGTCGCCGGTGGCCTTGGCCAGGGTGACGTTGGGGCGGACGTTCTCATACAGGGGGTAGAAGGGCTCAATCTCCACTGTGGCGCCCGTCATGGCGGCCGCACCTTGCGCGATGGAGGCGACTCGCTCCACGACCACGTCGTGCAGGTATTCCTTCTCGCGAGAGCGAAGCATGAAGTTAGCGGCGGCGAAATCGGGCACGACGTTGGGCGCGCCGCCACCATCGGAGATGATG
>JAPUIR010000355.1 GCA_027296805.1 Chloroflexota bacterium
TCCCCGATCCGCGATCGCGCCGAATACCTTGCGGCCGTGCGGGCGAGCCTGGCCCAGTCGCCGGACCTTGATCCGCCCACGCGGATTGCCGGGGCGGCTGCGGTCTCTAATTCGGCTCTCCTGGAGGGGTTCTGCGTGATCGAGCCGGACGCGGTGATCGGCGACGGGGCGGTGGTGCACGACTCAGTGGTCTTGTCGCAAGCGGTAATCGGCGGGGGCGCAATTGTCAGCCGTAGCGTCATCGGATCGTCCGTCGCCGTTGCCCCGCGTTGCCAGATCGTGCAGAAGATCGTGTGTGAGCCGAGACTCACTTCCGCCGAGTCCGCGTTCGCGCACCGGTCGTTGGCGGGATAGTTGTGGCCAAGGAGGACTACGAAGCGTGAAAATGTACTCGAGGCGAACGTGGAAGCTACGCGACTTTGCGCTCCTCAGTGCGATGCTCGGCGTGGGTCTGTGGGCGCATCGCCAGCCGTTGGGAGACATCATCGCCATCGGGATCCGCGACGAAGAGCAGTCGCACATCTTCCTGGCCCCGATTGTCGCGGCGCTGTTGCTTTGGCTGAGACGGTCGCGCCTGCGCTACGTCCAGCTCACGCCCAGTCTCCTCGGCCCGATCGTGGTCTTGGCCGGATGGCTTCTCAGTTGGTGGGGGTTTGAATCCGGCACGCAGATCGCCTGGCACGGCGGCGCCGTCTTTAGTTTGTTGGGGATCGTGTTGTCGATGACCGGACCGGCGCCGCTGGTGATGTTCGCGCCGGTGCTGGCGGTCCTCGTGTTCTTCTTGCCCGTGCCGGGACAACTTCGCCACCAGATCGCCCTGCCATTGCAGGAGTTCGCTACGACCGTGACCCACACACTCCTTCAACTCATCGGCGTCGGTGCAATCAAAAGCGGCAACGTGCTGATCATCAACGGCGAGGAAGTCGCAGTGGGCGAGGCGTGCAACGGCATGAGGATGGTCTTCGCGCTGACGTTGGTTGTGTATGCGTTCGCCTTCGCCACCCCGCTGCGCGCAAGCGCCCGCGCCCTGCTCATCGGTCTGAGCCCGCTGATCGCGATGCTGTGCAATGTCATTCGTCTCGTCCCCACCAGCCTGATCTTCGGGTACGGCTCCGTGGACACCGCTCAGCGATTCCACGATATCTCCGGCTGGGTCATGCTGCCGGTGGCGCTGTTCATCCTGATCGCGGTCCTGCGTACGTTCCGTTGGTTGGAGTTCCCGATTACCTCACTTCGATTGGCCGGCCAATGACGAGACTTGCACGCACCTTTACCCGAGTACAGTCCATCGCCCCGTGGTTGAGTCTGATGGTGCTGGTGGGGATGTCGCAGGCGTTGCCGAACCGCACGCAGTTCAATCCGCAGGCTCAAGTGCGACAGGCGGAGGTAGCGGCGGCGGTGCTGGCGGCGCCGCGGCTCATCGGGCCATGGGTGGGCGAGGACGAACAAGTCTCGCCCCAAGCACAGGAGCTGCTACGCCCCAACGCCTTGCTGAGCCGAACCTATCGACGTCCCAGCGGGCCGCGCGTCCACGTGCTGGTGGTCCACTGCTCAGACGCCCGCGACATGATCGGCCACTACCCCCCGGTCTGCTACCCCAGCTCGGGATGGATCGCCGCCCCCACCCAGGGGTCCGATGACGACCGGCTTTCGTTCGCGGGACGGACGCTTCCGGTCCGGGTGTACCGGTTCCGCCGTCTGCGCGACCACGGCCGGGACGAACAGATACGGATCTTCAGTGCCTTTGTCCTACCGGACGGAACCGTGACCCGCCTCATTGACGATATCAACCAACAGTCGCAGCGCTTGGCCGTGTCGGTCCAGGGCGTGGCCCAACTGCAGGTGGTCACCTCCGGCCGACTCGACCGGGCCGAGGCGGTCCAGGCCGCCTCTGAAGTGCTGGTGGGCCTGGGTGATCTGTTCGACGCGTTGAGAGTTCCACAGGGAGAAGACGGTGACGCATAAGCCTGATCTCAACGACCTCGCTCAGCGATATCCCGTGGCGGTGCTCGTTGGCGGTGATTTCAATGGCGGCTCGCCCCCGAGTGACGCACCTTCGCTGTGGGCGGTCACCAATGATCGCCTTCGCGGTCGCTGGCGACTCACGCTTATTATCGGCGCGATCCTCAGCGCGATCCTCGCCGGTGCGGGCTATCTCTCCACCGGCCCCAAGTTCGTCAGCACCGCCGCGATTCGCGTGGCCCCGCGCCTTCGCGTAACGCTTACACCGATCCAAGAAACCGGTCGGCTTGATCATTTCTCCGCCTTCGTCGCCACGCAGGAGCAGCTTATCCGCAGTCGCCGGGTGCTTGAGACCGCGGTCAAGGATGAGGAGTTCCAGCGCACCGACTGGGCCAAGGGGACCGAGGCACTGCTTGAGTTGGATCGCCACTTGGAGATCGATTCGGATCGCCACAGCGAGCTGATCTATGTCCGGGTCGAGGCCGACTCGCCGCAGCTTTCACAAAGCGCCGTCAATGCCGTGGTCAGGTCGTATTACGACATCTACGGCAAGGTGGGCGGCGACGAGATCAATCAAACCCTCCAGGAGCTCGATGATTATCAATCGAGTCTGCGTCGTGATCTGCGGGCCAAGGTTGCTGAGAAGCAGCGTGTTCTCTCGCGGTACGAGACGTCGAACCTGCGCGAGCTGCAAAGTCTCAAGCTCCTCAAGATTACGGATGTCCAAGAGCGGGTCTCCCAAGCTGAACTCGCGCTGGCTCAACTCCAGTTGCACGAATCCAGCGGCCAGACAAACACCCCCGGCGCGATGGGGGCGACGCTTCGACTACTTCA
>JAPUIR010000356.1 GCA_027296805.1 Chloroflexota bacterium
CACCCGCATCATCATCTCCCACATCCTGCCCAACATCCTGCCCACGGTCATCGTGCTCTCCACCTTGTACCTCGCGGTCGCCATCCTCGCGGAGGCGGCCATCTCCTTCCTCGGTTTCGGCATCGTCCCGCCCTATCCCACTTGGGGGCAGATGCTCAGCGGTCTCGCGCGGGTCCTTGGCCCCACCAACTGGTGGGTGGCCGTCTTCCCTGGCCTCGCGATCTTCCTGGCCGTTTACGGCATCAACATGATGGGCGACGCGATGCGCGACCTCTTGGACCCGCGGCTGCGCGGATCCCAGTAGCGCTGAGCGCCGCGCCGGCAGCCCCGGCCGGCCGATCCACCCAGCCCCCGCGCGCGATCCGTCCGGGGAGCCCGCGCGGGGCGGCGTCCTGATGAAACGATGACCAAGTACCTGATCCGGCGCCTCCTCCTTATCATCCCCACCCTGATCGGGGCCTCGATCATCATCTCCGGCTTGGTCCGCCTGCTCCCCGGCGACGCCGTGGACGTCCTCGTCGCCGAGTACCGCGGCAGCGCCGCGGACCTGGAAGTGGAGAGCGCCAAGCTGCGGGCGGAGCTCGGCCTCGACCAGTCCTGGCCTGAGCAATACGCCAACTGGCTCTGGGGCGTCCTCCAGGGCGACTTCGGCCACTCGCTCCAAGGCGGCCAGCGCTCAGTCCTCGACGACCTCGCGGCCCGCATCCCCGTCACCGTGGAGCTGGGCTTGATCGCCCTCCTCGTCGGCACCGGCCTGGCCATCCCCATCGGGGTGTATTCAGCCATCCGCCAAGACACCACGCGTGACTACATCGCGCGCAGCTTCGCGATCATCTTCCTTGCTGTGCCCTCCTTCTGGCTCGCCACCCTCGTCATATCCATTGTCATCCCCGTATTGGATCTGCCCCTGATCCCAATCCGCTTTCACGGCTTTCTCGATCAACCGATCGAGAACCTCAAACAGATGTGGGTCCCCGGCGTGATCCTGGGCGTCGCGCTGGCCGGGGGAGTCATGCGTCTGACCCGCGCGCAGATGCTGGAGGTGCTGCGACAGGACTACGTCCGCACCGCCTGGGCCAAGGGGCTGCGCGAACGCACCGTCGTCACCCGGCACGCCTTGCGCAACTCCCTCATCCCGATCGTCACCCTGATCGGAATCCAGGTGCCCTTCGTGATCGGCGGCTCCGTCGTGCTGGAGTTCATCTTCGTCCTGCCGGGGATGGGCCTGCGTCTGCTGCGCGCCCTGGGCGAACGCGACGTCCCCGTCATCCTCGGCATCAACATGATCGTGGTCTTCGTCGTGGTGCTCGCCAACCTGCTGGTCGACATCACCTATTCCATCCTGGACCCGCGCATCCGCTACGGCTAACGCCCCAACTTAGCCGGTCGCTGGTTGCGCCTGCTCCCGCGCGGCATCCGCCCGCACGGCACGCGCCATCAGCCAGATCGCCAGCGCGAACATCGCGATGCCCAGCGGCCACGAGACGGAGCGGCTGTAGAGCACGTACTCCGAGACCGAGACCTCCTGCAACAACATCGACCGGTACAACCCCATCGCCAGATTGGAAGCCACGTACAGCAGCGTGATCTGCACGAACACGCGATGCCCGCGCGGCAGCTGCGAGCGGATGCGCGGCATAACCTCGTGTGTGATCGATCCCGCCACCGGCTTACCCAGGAGCACGCTCGCGGCCAGAAGTGGCGCGGTCAGGAAATCGCCGATCGCATCGTTGGCCAGGAACGCCTTGTCCGAGCCCAGCGCCACCCCAGCCACCCCGCCGGCCCCAATCGCGACCAGGCTCAGCACCGACAACCAGCGCAACACCCCTCCGGTGCCCCGGTTGAACCAAAACACCGCCACCGCAACCCCCATCGCCACCCCGATTGCCACCTCCAGCGTGGCCACCTGACGCACCGCCAGATAGACAAAGATCGGCGAACCGCCCATCAGGCCCCGCACGTCGATCCGGCCACCGAAGAGGGTGTGCGGAAAACGCGGCATCCGGGCCACAGCGATCCACCTCGTCATTGTCCAGAACCCAGCGGCACGATCCGTGCCTCTTTCCGTTCTCCACTAGCGCCCCCGGGCTGAAGACGGGCGTGCACCGGCCACAGAGACGCCATCGACGCCTCCGTCTTTTCACGATCGGCACCCAGAAACCCGCTGCGCATGGGGACCCCCACCACCTCCCTGCAGCCCTGCCCAGCCGTGTAAGACGGTCGCGGCGGCCTCCCAGTTCCCCAGCCGGTCGCGCCCCCGCGCGGCGGAGAAATCCGCCTGCCACGACAGTGCCCGACAGCCCTATCTCCTGTAGGCTCCGCCTCAGTCCGTCCACCAGGTGCGAGGACCAGCGAAGGGTACGTACGAATGGATCCATGGATTGTCGGCAGCGAACCCAGCGAGCGGTTTCCGGTCTGGACACGGGCGAACGTAGGCGAGGTCTTCCCCGATCCCGTCGCTCCACTCACGTTCAGCCTCATGCTGCGCGAGCACGTCGAAGGCGGCTGGCGGGACGCACTGATCAACATGGGCGCCTTCACTGCGGACGAGTTCTCGCCCGGCAAGATGGAGACGATCGGCGTCCACGGCGGCTACACCTATCTCAACGGCTCCGTCGCCCGCCTGATCGGCGAACGCACCCCCGGCATGTCCGCCCAAATGATGGACGATATCTTCTTCGGCGCGCAGCCCGGCATCCCCCCATATGAACCAGCCCCCGGCGACGCCAACGAAGAACGCACCGTCGCCATGACCGCCACGCTTGAGTGGATCATGAGCGTCGAGCACCTGGACGACGCCGCCGCTAGCGCCAAGCGCATGGACCAGCTCCGGGCCGAACGCCCCGACCTCAGCCAGATGTCGAATCAGGAGCTGTGGGCGCGAGCGCGCGACCTCATGAACACCCACTTCCGCCAGCTCTTCGCGGAGCACATTTTCCTCACCTTCCTCGCCCCCATCCCCCTCGGGGCGCTGACCCAGATCTGCGAGGCCGTCGGCCGCCCCCAGGACACGATGCGCATCGTCTCCGCCGTCGGCGACGTCGAGTCCGCCGCCCCTGCCATGGCGATGTGGGAGCTGGGCCGCGCCGTCGCCGCCGATCCGAGCCTCACCACCGCTTTCGACGCCGGCCTCGACGGGCTCCATGAACGCCTCGCGAGCCTCGACGGCGCGGGCGCCGCCTTCCTGGCCGACTTCAATGCCTTCATCCACGAGTTCGGCATGCGCGGCCCGCGCGAATGGGAGATGCGCAGTCACTCCTGGGAGACCCGCCCTCAGCTCGCCTTAGCCGCCATCGACCGCATGCGCCTCAGCGACGAGAGCGCCGCGCCCGTGGAGCGCCAGCGAGCGATGGCCGCCGACCGCGAGCGCGTGATCGACGAAATCGCCTCCCTGCTCGAAGGCGACCCCGAAACTCGTGGCATGTTCCTGGCCGCGAGCAAGGCGGCCGCACTCTTCTACGCCGGTCGTGAGCGCACCAAGACCACCAACATCAAGCTGGTCCACGAGTGTCGCCTGCCTCTGCACACCATCGGGCAGCGCATGCTGGACGACGGCCTCTGCGAGGAAGTCGGCGACTTCGGCCTCCTCCTCTCCGACGAAATCGACGACTGGCTCAACGACCCCGCCAGCTTCCAGGACACGCTTCGCCAGCGCCGCGAACTCCTCGATCAATACGC
>JAPUIR010000357.1 GCA_027296805.1 Chloroflexota bacterium
AATCAGCGTGGTGACGCGCCGAAACAGGCGACAGTGAGGTTACGGTGCGCGGTCCGCGTCGGATGTGCGGGCGGGGCCCTGAAGAGGCGGCAGGACAGTGGTTGCTCGGTCGTCGGGGGCGATCTCGGTGGTGATTCCCACGCTGCGCGAGGGCCCCACGATCGCGCGGGCGGTGCGGAGAGCGCTGGAGGCCGGAGCGGATGAGGTCGTCGTGTCCGATGCGGGCTCGCGGGACGGCACGGTCGACAACGCGAAGGCGGCAGGCGCCGTCGTGATCCAGGAGGCGCAGGGCCGGGGACCGCAGCTCAACGCGGGCGCCGCCATCGCTCAGCACGAGACGCTCTGGTTCGTGCACGCCGACGCCCAGGTCCCTCTGGGCGGCGCCGACGCGATCCGGCGAGCGCTGGCCGATCCGGCCTACGTGGGCGGCAATTTCCGCATCCGCTTCGGCGCATCGACCAATGGGCGATTCCTGGCGGCCTTCTATCACGTCATCCGCCAGGCGCGGACGTTCTACGGAGACTCCGCAATCTTCTGCCGGCGCTCCGCGTTCGAGACCGTGGGTGGCTTCCCGCCCTACCCGATCATGGAGGATCTAAAATTCGTACACGCCCTCTACCGGCTGGGCAAGATGGCCTACCTGGAGCCATCAGTTTACGCATCGCCGCGACGCTGGGAGGAGGGCGGTGTGGCGCAGGCGTGGGCATCGTGGTTGGTGATCCAGACGCTTTACTACGCGCGAGTGCCGCCCCCAAAGCTGGCCGCGCTCTACCGCCATATCCGCTAGAGCGGGGGAATCGTGCCGACAGCGCTGCATCCAATGCTCGCCATTCTGACCCGCGAGCCCGAGCCCGGACGGTCCAAGACGCGGCTTGCCGAGAGCGTGGGCGCCGACGCCGCGGCCCAGCTGGCAGCGGCGTTCCTGGTCGACGTGACGGCGCAGACCGCCAGCCCGGGCTGGCGCTCGGTCCTGTTCGTGGAGCCTCCAGAGGCAGCGTCGAAGTTGTCCGAGCTGACCGGCGTCGTCGAGACACAGCCCCAAGCGGCGGGCAGCATCGGTGCGCGCATGGCCGCCGCCGCGGCGCAGCTCGTGGAGCAGAACGCGGACGCCGTCTTGGTGGTGGGCTCCGACATCCCGCTGCTGGGCGCCGTATTGATCGAGGATGCGCTGCGGTTGCTGGCCGACCACGATGTCGTGTTCGGGCCCGCGCGGGACGGTGGCTACTATCTGGTGGCGCTGGGAGCAGCAACGCTAGAGGCGCTGGCGTTCGACGCTCTTTTCGACGACGCCGCCGTCCCCTGGAGTACGTCGGCGGTCTTGGAGGCGTCCGAGCGAATCGCCCGCGCGCGGGGCTGGTCCGTCGCGCGGATCGCGGCGCGGGGCGACATCGACACAAGCGGCGACCTCGAAGCCTTGCAAGCGGAGCTGGGCGGCGCGGCGCCGTCGATGGCGCTGCGCACCCGGGCGGTGCTGGCATCGCTGAAGGGGGAGTGCGCGTCGGGCGAGTGAGTGCTAGCCCCCCGCGTCGCGTAGGGCGTCCCGCACGGGGGGCCAACTTCGCGCCAGCGCGGGCTGCTGCCGCTTCGAGGGAGGCGGACCGGGGTCGTAGAACGATCCGGCAGGCTGCGTCATGAGTTCGACCAAGACCGGGCCATCGACGGCGAGGAGTTCGTCCAGCTCCGCGTCGAAGGCCTCGACATCGTCGAAGCGCGCCGTCCTGGCGTAGCCCGCCCCTTCGGCCAGTGCCGCGAACGACACCGCCCCTTCGGCCGGCAGCGGCTGCGCGCCACTCGTCTCGTAGACGCCGTTGTGGAAGACGACGTGGAGGAAACGCCTCGGTGCGGCATTGGCAATCGTGACCAGAGAGCCGAGTTGCATGACCAGGGATCCGTCGCCGTCCAGGACCCAGACCGTCTCCTGCGGCTTGGCCAGGGCGACGCCGAGCGCGAAGGTCGACGCGCCGCCCATGAACCCGACGCAGATCAGATCCCGGTCCGTGCCCGCGCGTTTCCGCCACGGTCCGATGGCGGTCATCGTGGAGACGACGATCTGGTCCCCGCGACGGCGGGCGAGCGCATCCAGTGCCGAGTCCCGCGTCATGCGCCGTTCGTCGTTGGACATGGCCACTCCTAGACCGTCTCCGCGCCCACGAGCACGGCGACGGGGCCAGCTCGCTCTTCCGCCTCCCGAATCGCGTCGGCGAGCAGGCCGATGTCGTCCGGGCCGTCGAGCAGGTAGGACGGGATGCCGAGCGTCTCCAGCAAGGGCTCCGCCAGGCGGACCATCGAGCCGAAGTTCTCACGGGGGGGCTTGGCGGGATCCCGTCCCAGCAAGCCGATCAGCAGGACCAGCGGGAACTCCCCGTCGATGGCGACGCCGCGCAGGTTGTTGACGCAGGCGTACAGCCCAGCGTGCTGGATCTGCAGCACGGGCCGCCGTCCCCCGACGATCAGGCCGGCGCCCAGCGCGACCGCCTCGTCCTCGGTGGTGGTTTGGATGAAACGAATGGCATCGTCGGCCTGGAGCAGCTCAATCAAGCTGCGCTGATGCGTATCGGGCACCGCGACGACATCGGTCACACCCGCATCGTGCAGGGCATCGAGCAGATCCGCCGCCGAGATCGACTGTGCGTCGGTCACCTGTCGCCGCCCGCCTTTCGCAACCGCGCCAGGATAGAGGAGAACGGAGCGGATGCCAGACTTGGGTACGGATCAGGCGGGCACAGATCGCGATCGGCCGCGGGGACGTATTGGTGTTGCGGCCTTGCGGGCGGGTTGTTGGGTGCGCGTGGTCGCCGACGGGTGACAGGCGCGCTTATTCCCGTGACAAAGCGGTGGTGGTCGCTGTCGCGAGCCGACCGTACGATCACAGCCTGCCGACGGGAGATGCGGGACGATGGCCAAGAGTCGCAGCAGCCGACGGCGCGCGGAGCGCAGCAGCGCCAAACGCTCGACGCAGAAGCCGCCGCCCGAGGGCTTCCCGGAAGAGAATCCGACCCGTCCCCGCGAATATCACGGGCGCCGGACGATGCTCGCGGCGCTGGGCGTGGCGGGAGCGATCGCGCTCGCGGTCTGGCTGGCTCTGGGCTCCGGGGGATCCGCCCGCATCGAGGGATCGCTTGGGGTCACCGCCCTTCCCGACTATCTAAACCCGGCCGGACTGCGCGAAGCGCCGATCGAGGATGTGCTGGCGCCCGATTTCGAGCTCGAAACCCTAGACGGCGAGCGCTTCCGTCTTTCCGATCTGCGCGGCCATCCGACGATCGTGAACTTCTGGGCGTCGTGGTGCGGGCCGTGCCGCCAGGAGACGCCGGTCCTGGTGCGGCTGTCGCAGACGTTCCGCGACGCGGGGTTGGTGGTCGTGGGCGTGAACATCGAAGAGTCACGGGGAGCCGCGCAAGGGTTCGTTTCCGAGTTCGGCATGCCGTACGCCGTACCGATGGACTTCTCGGGCGACGTCACGGCCGCGTACTTCGGAGCGGGCAGTGGTCCGCCACACACGTACTTCATCCGCCCGGATGGGACGATCGAGCGGATCTTCTTGGGGCAAGGCTCCGACGACGCCTTCGAACAGCTCACGGCCGCGCTCGCGGCGTCGTTGAGTGAACCGATCGGGCCGGGGCTGCTGCCCGGACCGAAGGCGATCCCCACCGACCGTCTGGTTGAGGGACGGGACGTGGGCGGGCTGATCGGCAACGTCGCGCCGGACTTCCTGCTGATGA
>JAPUIR010000358.1 GCA_027296805.1 Chloroflexota bacterium
CGCGGGCGGGCACGAGGGGGCGGTGAGGGCGAGGATGGTAGGGAGAGGGTAGGGGATGTGAGGCGCTAGGTGGAAGGGGAAAGTGACGCATGTCCTAGGCCATCGGGCCTAGCCGCGCTAACGTACGGGCGAGCTTTCCACCCGCCACACAGGTAGCCGAACGATGACAGACGACAAGTGGTCTCAGGGGCCTATCTCAGTTGCTGGAGACTGCTGACCTGCCCGCCCAGCCACGCCGAGAGGACCACGGCGCCCTCATCGTCCTCCACCTCTACGGCACGTACCACGCAATGGGACGGCAGCACGTCGAGCTACTCGGCACCCTCGCCCGGGACGTGTATGAACTCCAGCGCGCCGACTGGGCACGGCTCATCGCCAGCCTCGGCGCAGTCGGCAAGATCGTGGACTCCGCGCTGCCCCCCTTCTGGTCCGGGCTCTGGTGGCGCTGGGAGGGCAGCCATCTTTACGACGAGATCAACGGCATGGCCGACGCTCTCGGCGTCTCCGGTGCCGACGCCTGGCGCGGCGTATTCGGCGTCCTCGGCAGCGGCACCACGACGTTCGTGGCCACGGGTACCGCCACCGCTGACGGCTCCGCCATAATCGGCAAGAACACCGACTGGACTGACAGCTACGGCCTGCGCCGACCCGTCGTCATCCACTACAACCCGAGCAACGGAGACCTCCCCCACGTCATGGCGACCTGGCCCCTGCTCGGCGCCCCCCTTGTGGGCGTCAACTCGGCCGGCTTCGCCATCGGCATGAACTTCTTCATGGCCGATGAGGTCCTCGGCTTCGGCCCAACCCAATGGCCCTGGCGCCGCGCCCTCCAGAAGGCCACGTCCGTCAGGCAAGGCGTTCGCATGTTCAAGCGCGCCCGCAACCGTGGCCTCGCCGGGTTCATCTCGATGGCCGATGCCAGCGGCGACATCGCCCTGCTCGAGTGCGCGCCCCGCCAGCTCGCCGTCTTCCGTCCGGACGGCGACTGGTTAGCGCAGTCCAACCATGCCCGAACGAAAAGGCTGCTTCCCCATGATCGCGGCGGGTCGCCCGAATCCGACCAGCGCCGCGTCGCCATGGAAGCGGCCGTCCAGCCCCATCTCGGCAAGATAACGCCCGAGATCGCGACTCTCATCCTCCGCGACCGTTCCAACAGCCCCTACGTCAACGAGGCCGTCGTCGCCAACACCGCCGTGCTTAACTCCAACGTCGTCAACCCTGCCGCGCGCACCCTCTGGCACTCCACCGCCCAGCAGCCACAGGCCCCCTTCGGCGAGATGCTGCCGTTCAGCCCGGGCGACTCGCCCGTCGACGCCGCAGCGCTCCCCGCCGACCCGCGACTGGGCACGCCCGAGATGGACCACGAGGCCCACGTCGTCGCGGAGGTACGCCGCGCCGTGCGGCTGTTCAACGAAGGCAAGGTGGAGGACGCGGGTGCGATCTGGGACGCCTTCGCGGACAGCGGCGAGCCGCTACTTGAGCCCCATCGCCTGACCTGGGCCCGGGGCCGCGTCCGCTGGACGCTCGGCCGCTGGGACGAGGCCGCCGCCCTGCTCGCCGCTCTCGATGGCGACGACACTCCGTTCGATGTTCGCGCGCACGCTCTCGTCGCCAGTGGCTGGGCCGCCGACCGCGTCGACCGGCGAGAAGACGCTGTCCGGCTCTACCGGCAGGCCCTCGTCCACCTTGACACGCGGCCCGAGTACAACCACCAGCTAACGATCGGCCCGGTCCGCTCCTGGGCCGCCGCCGGCCTAAAAGCGCCGCAGACCGCAGGCCCACCGCAGGAGACCCCTCACCTCCAGATGGTGGCCTGACGCCTGAGACCGCCCGCTCTCCGGCCCCACCTCGCGGACCCTCCCACCGTCGGTGCGCTGACATAGCATGTGGTAGCGCTCATGGGTGCAGGTCACCGGGAACACTCAGAGGAAGAAGACTGCGCCGAGTCCGTTCGCAACTCGGTTGGGCGACGAAGCCCTGACTCAGCCGTGGAGGGCGACGACTGGCTGAATGAAGGTCGGAATCGAGTAAGCTAGCGCGGCGTCACGCCAGGCACTGCGGCATTTGGCCGCCGTTGTAGGCGATCATGTCGGGCATGACGGTGGGGATGGGGAGCGGGGTGCCGGGTGGGTCGCCGTTGAGTTCGCTGTAGGCGCGGTGGAGGTTGGCGACGAAGCGCTCGCTGTCGTGGAGGGCGGCGTGCGGGCCGAGGTCGGTCTGGCGGGCGAGGTCGAGCGGCGTGACGCCCGCCTCGTGGCCCTTGCGGGCGGTCTCCTCGACGAAGCGCAGGTAGGACTCGATGCCGTCGAGGGCCTCGACGCCGCAGACGGGGCCGTGGCCGGGGACGATGCGCTGCGGGGCGAGGGCGCGGATCGTGTCGAGCGCGCGCAGGGAGCCGGCAAGCGAGCCGAAGACGCAGAAGGGCGTGCCGCCGTTGAAGACGACGTCGCCGGCGATGAGGGTGCGGCGCTCGGGCAGCCAGACGAGGATGTCGTTCGTTGTGTGCGCGGGGCCGACGTAGATCAGCTGCAGCTCAAGGTCGCCTCCGACGGATCCGTTGGAGGCGTAGAGCGTGAGGCGCTCGTCGAAGGTGACGGTGGGCGGCGTGACGACGATCTC
>JAPUIR010000359.1 GCA_027296805.1 Chloroflexota bacterium
CCCCACGGCGTGCGCGGCACCGTCCTCGACGTCCGCGTCTTCCGCCGCGAAGAGCACGACGAATTGCCCGCCGGCGTGGACCAAATGGTCCGCGTCACCATCGCCGAGCGCCGCAAGCTCTCCGTGGGCGACAAGATGGCCGGCCGCCACGGCAACAAGGGTGTCATCTCCCGCATCCTCCCCCAGGAGGACATGCCCTACCTGGAAGACGGCACCCCGGTCGACATCATCCTCAACCCCATCGGCGTGCCCAGCCGCATGAACCTGGGCCAGGTACTGGAGACCCAGCTCGGCTGGGCCGCCCACACCCTCGGCTTCCGCGCCATCACCCCCGTCTTCGACGGCGCCTCCGACGCCGCCATCGCCGACGCCATGGGCCGCGCCTGGATCGTTCGCGAAGCGGGCGCCAACATCGTGCGCTCCGTTCCGGCTGAGCACGCCGCCGTGGCCAGCGTCGATCAGCCCCTCGTCGACGCCTGGCTGGACGAGCGTGGCTACGACCCCGCCGTCGTCTTCGATCAATCCCTGACCGGCGAGGCCCGCCGCATCTGCACGGAACTCTGGTTGGAATCCGTCGGCGAGAAGCGCGTCCGCGGACTGCAAGCGGACAAGATCATCGCGCGCGTCAACACCGTCGTCGATGAAGGCCGCGGCGCATCCCCCATCGACGGCAAGCAATGGCTCGTCGACGGCCGCACGGGCGTCCGCTTCGATCAGCCCATCACCGTCGGTTACATCTACATGCTGAAACTCAGCCACATGGTGGAGGACAAGATTCACGCCCGCTCCACCGGCCCCTACTCCCTCATCACCCAGCAACCGCTGGGCGGCAAAGCCCAGTTCGGTGGGCAGCGCTTCGGGGAGATGGAGGTCTGGGCCCTGGAGGCCTACGGCGCCGCCCACATCCTCCAGGAGCTGCTCACCGTCAAGAGCGACGACGTCATCGGCCGCGTCAAAGCGTACGAGGCCATCGTCAAGGGTGATGCCGTGCTTGAGCCCGGCGTCCCCGAGTCATTCAAGGTCCTCGTCAAGGAACTGCAGTCGCTCGGCCTCTCCGTTGAGGTGCTCAACCAGGCGGAGGAGCGCGTGCAAATCGAAGAGGTCTCCGGGCAGGACGCGCCGGTACTCGGCGTGAACCTCTCGGGCTTTGAGGGAGAGGAAGTCACTACGAATGCTTGAGGTCAACGACTTCGACGCGATCCGGATCTCACTCGCCTCACCGGAGCAGATCCGCTCCTGGTCCTACGGAGAGGTCACCAAACCCGAGACCATTAACTACCGCACCCTCAAACCGGAGAAGGACGGCCTTTTCTGCGAGAAGATCTTCGGCCCCCAGAAGGACTTCGAGTGCATGTGCGGCAAGTACAAGCGCGTCCGCTACAAGGGCATCATCTGCGACAAGTGCGGCGTTGAAGTCACCCGCAGCAAAGTGCGTCGCGAGCGCATGGGCCACATCGAACTCGCCGCCGCCGTCAGCCACATCTGGTTCGTCAAGGGCACGCCCAGCCGCATGGCGCTCCTGCTCGACATCTCTCCCCGCGCCCTGGAGCGGGTGATCTACTTCACCCAATTCATCATCTACGGCGTCAACGAAGAGAACCGCGCGCGCGCGCTTGAACACCTCAAGCTCGACGCCGAGGATGCCGTCGAAGCCGCCGAGAAGGAGATCACCGCCACCCTGGAGCAGCTGGAAGCCGCCCGCGACGCTCGCATCGCCGCGATCCATGGCGCGCTGGCGGGTGCCCACGTGGCCGGACAGACCGAGGTCGAGGAGCGCCTCGTCGCCCTCCGCGCCGGCGCCGAAGAGCTGCAGGCCCTGATCACGGAGTCCGACGGCAAAAAGGCCCGCCGCAACTTCGCCCTGGACGGCGACAAGCTCGCGGAGCGCGGCGACGACGTCGACGCGGCCAAGCTCAGCAAGAAGCTGACCCAACTCCTGGAGCGCAAGATCGCCAAGACCGAGAAGACAGTCGCCGCCGCAGAGGCTCGCCTCGCGACGCAGGCCGAAAGCGACGAACAACAGACCCGCGACGACGTCTTCGCCCAGGAAGAAGGCCTGCGCGAACGTCTTGCCACCGTTCGCGACCGCGCCCAGCAGGAGCTGGAACAGCGCGTCGAGGAGCTCGAGTCGCTCACAGACCCCGTCACCACGATGGACTTCAGCAACGCCATCATCACCGAGCAGCGCGCCGAAGAACTCATGGAGCGCTACCCCGGCGTCGTCGAGATGGGCATGGGCGCCGAATCCGTCCTCTCCATCCTGAAGCGCGTCGATCTGGAATCCGTTTGCAAGGGACTCCACATCGAGGTCGCCGAAACCTCCGGCCAGCGGCGCAAGAAAGCCATGAAACGACTGCGTGTCGCCGAGGCCCTGCGCCGCTCCGGCAACCGCCCCACATGGATGGTCTTCGAAGCCCTGCCCGTGCTCCCGCCCGACCTGCGCCCCATGGTCCAGCTCGACGGCGGCCGCTTCGCCACCTCCGACCTCAACGACCTCCACCGGCGCGTGATCAACCGCAATAACCGGCTCAAGCGACTGCTGGAGTTGGGCGCCCCCGAGATCATCATCCGCAACGAAAAGCGCATGCTCCAAGAGGCCGTCGATTCCCTGATCGACAATGGCCGCCGCGGGCGCGCCGTCACCGGCAGCGGCAACCACAAGCTCAAGAGTCTCTCCGATCTGCTCAAGGGGAAGCAGGGACGCTTCCGCCAAAACCTGCTCGGCAAGCGCGTCGACTACGCCGGCCGCTCCGTCATCGTCGTCGGCCCCAACCTCAAGCTGCATGAATGCGGTCTGCCGAAACGGATGGCCCTGGAGCTCTTCAAGCCCTTCATCATGCATGAGTTGGTCAGCCGCGGCCTGGCCCACAACATCAAAAGCGCCAAGCGCCTCGTCGAACGGGCCCGCCCGGAGGTTTGGGACGTCCTGGACGACGTCGTCAAGCAGCGCCCCGTCCTGCTCAACCGCGCGCCCACCCTGCACCGACTCGGCATCCAAGCCTTCGAACCCGTCCTGGTCGATGGCAGCGCCATCCAGCTCCATCCCCTCGTCTGCTCCGCCTTCAACGCCGACTTCGACGGCGACCAGATGGCCGTCCACGTCCCCCTCAGCCGCGAGGCCGTCGCCGAAGCGCGCCAGATCATGCTCTCCAGCAAGAACCTGCTGGAGCCCAAGTCCGGTGAGCCTACCGTCGCGCCCACCCTCGACATGGTCATGGGCTGCTACTACCTCACCACCATGCGCACGGACGTGCTCGGCGCCTACGAACCGGGCGGCAAGAGTTCCCGGGGCGTCTACGGCTCCTTTGAGGAAGCCCGCATCGCCCACGACCACGGCGCCCTGCACCTGCAAGCCCTGATCAAGGTGCGCGATGACCGCACCGAGGGCGAGTTCGTGGAGACCACCGTCGGCCGGATCATCTTCGACAGCGTCGTCCCCGACGAACTCCCCTTCCCCAACCACATCATGGACAAGAAAGCGCTCAAAGAGCAGGTCAATCTCTGCTACCACTCGCTCGACAAAGAGCGCACGGCCGATTTCGCCGACCAGATCAAGCACCTGGGCTTCACCTACGCCACCCGCTCCGGCATCACTATCGCCGTCGATGAACTCGGCTCCCCGGCCGAGAAGGGCGCCATCCTGGAAGCCGCCGAACTTCGGGTGCAGGAGATCCGCGGCCAATACGAGATGGGCCTCATGACCGAGAGTGAGCGTCGCCAGCAGACCGTCAACATCTGGCAGGACGCCACGGACGCCGTCTCCTCAGCCGTCGCCGCCGGCCTCAGGAGCCACGGCTCGCTCAGCATCATGCTCAACTCGGGCGCCAAGGGCAACATCGCGCAGGTCCGGCAGATGGCCGGCATGCGCGGTCTCATGTCGGACCCCTCCGGCCGCATCATCGAGCTGCCGATCCGAGCCTCCTTCCGCGAGGGCCTCTCCGTCCTGGAATACTTCATCTCCACGCACGGCGCCCGCAAGGGCCTCGCCGACACCGCCCTCCGCACCGCCGACTCCGGCTATCTCACCCGCCGCCTGATCGACGTCTCTCAGGACGTCATCGTGCGCGAGGAAGACTGCTCGGAGGGCGAAGTGCCGCCCGGCATCAATTTTCAGGAAGAGGCGAAGGAGGTCGGCCTCTTCGGCAGCCTGCGCGAACGGGTCGTGGGCCGCTTCCTGGCCGGTCCCGTCGTGGACACCGAGACCGGCGAGATCCTCGCTGAGGCCAGCACCTTCCTCGATGAGACCGTCGTGGATGAACTTCTGGCCAAGAACGTGGAATCCTTCCACGTCCGTTCACCCATGGTCTGTCGCTCCCGCTCTGGCGTCTGCCGCAAGTGCTACGGCCGCAGCCTCGCCACCGGCGAACTCATCAATATGGGCGAGGCCGTGGGAATCATCGCCGCCCAGAGCATCGGCGAGCCGGGCACCCAGCTCACCATGCGCACCTTCCATACCGGCGGCGTCGCCGACGTCGGCGACATCACCAGCGGGCTGCCCCGCGTCGAAGAGCTCTTCGAGGCGCGCAGCCCCAAGGGCCAGGCCGTCATCTCCGAGATCGACGGCAACGTCTCCGTCCTCCGCGAAGGCGAACTGCGCAAGGTCCAGATCACCGCATCCGAAACGTTCCGCGACGAATACGAACTCCCCACCGGGGCCCGCGTCGCCGTCAAGGACGGGGAACTCGTAGAGGAAGGCGCTCTGCTCGCCCACCTGCCGGCCCCCAAAGCGCCTGCCAAGGCCAAGATCCCCGCCAAAACCACCAAGGACGCCGCCAAGAAGACCAAGAAGAAGGAAGAGCCCGCCGGCATCAGCGCCCGCGTGGGCGGCCGCATCGAGCGCAAGGCGCGCAGCCGCAAACTCACGGTCATCTACGATCACCAGGACGTCCGCGAATACGCCATCCCCGCCGCGGCCCGCCTCCGCATCACGGAGGGCCAGGAGGTCCAGGCCGGCGACCGCATCACGGAGGGCTCCGTCAACCCGCAGGACATGCTGCGCATCCTCGGCCTGGACGCCGTGCACCGCTACATGGTCACCGAGGTCCAGCAGGTCTACCGCGCCCAGGGCGTCAACATCAACGACCGCCACATCGAAGTCATCGTGCGACAGATGCTGCGCCGCGTGCGCATCGAATCCCCCGGCGACTCCGACCTTCTGGCCGGCGAGCTGGTCGACCGCTTCCGCTACGAGGAAATCAACGCCAAGCTCGTCGCCGATCATCAAGAGCCCGCCGCCGCCCAGCCCGTCTTGCTCGGTGTGACCAAGGCGTCGCTCTCGCAAGAATCCTGGCTGGCCGCCGCCTCCTTCCAAGAGACCACGCGGGTCCTCACCGAAGCCGCCGTCTCCGGCGCGGTCGATCCGCTGCACGGGCTCAAGGAGAACGTCATCATCGGCAAGCTGATCCCGGCCCGCGCCGAGATCGAGCTGCCGCCGCTGCCCGAGCCCAGCATCACCAGCGCCGAGGGCGCGGCTGCACTGCTCGGCGAGGACGGCATGGAAGGCATGAGCGAAGAACTCATGCGAGAACTCGGTCTCACCTTGCGCAGCGCGGAGGAAGAGGAGAAGGCGGTCGGCGCCGGCGCCCCAGCGGGCGGTATCGACCTCTCCGCCGGCTACGTCGCCGAGCCCGACGAGGACTAGAAGAAATCAGGCCCAGCATCGCAAGGGGGCGGAGCCCAGCTCCGCCCCCTTCTGCGTTCCGCCACCTCGTCGGGCGGACAACAAACGCACGGGCGCGGCGACAAGAAAAGAGCGGGGCCGCAGCCCCGCTCTTTGTGCGTTTCGCTGGGCGGGCCGTCCCCGCCTGGCGGACTAGTAGTCCATCGGCATTTCGGGCTGCGGCATCGCCGAGGGTGGCGCCGGGATATCGGCCACCAGCGACTCCGTCGTCAGCACCATGCCCGCGATCGAGACCGCGTTCTCTAGGGCCGACCGCACGACCTTGACCGGATCCACGATCCCCGCCTTGAACATGTCCTCGTAGACATCCGTGGCGGCGTTGTAGCCGTGGTCCCAGCTCTTGTTCTTCAGGACCTGGTCGATCACGACGG
>JAPUIR010000036.1 GCA_027296805.1 Chloroflexota bacterium
ATCGGCGTCGCTTCCTCGCTGGTCAAGTGCGATGACCGGCTGCGTGAGCTGGTCGATACTCTGCTCGGGCGCACGATCGTGGTGGAGGACCAGGCCGCCGCGCGCACGATGTTGCGCCGCGGGCTGGGCGCCGTGGTGACGCAGGACGGGCACCTCTTCCGCCCCAACGGCTCCCTGGCCGGCGGGCGCCTCGCGGAGCAGGGCGCCTTCACCCGCGAGAACGAATTGCAGGCCCTGCCGGGTGATATCGAGCAGCTCGAACGTTCGTTGGCGGAGAGCGCCGACGTCGAGACGAAACGCGCGCAGCTCGAGGAGATGGAGACTGCGCTGCGCGACGCGGAGACGATCAGTGAGCGAGCGACCGTCGCCCGCGCCGCCGCCCAAGAGGAGGCGGCGGGCCGCCGCGCCGACGCCACCCGCCTGCGCTCTGATCTGCAAGCCTTGGATTCGGAGGAGAAGCGCTCGGAGGCGCGGCTGGCCGAGATCGGCCGCGAGGAGGCGGCGCTGGCCCTGGCGATCAGTGAGCGTCAGGAGGAGCACTCACGCGTCCAACAAGAGCGGCCCGACCCGGCGCTGGTGGCGGAGGTCGTGTCCAGCCGTGAGGCGGCCGCCACGCGAGCGGGGGAGACTACCGCCGCTCTGCGCCGTGTCGAGGGCGAGTCGGAGGCGCTGCAAGCGGCCATCCGCAGTGGCGCGGCCGCACAGGCGCGCGCGCGGGAACAGCGCGAGGCGCGCCAAGTCCAGCTCGACCAAGCGACCGAGGAGCTGGCGGCGCTGGCCCGCTCGATTCAAGCGCGTGAGGAGAACTTGGACGAAGCGCGCACGGCGAGCGAATCCGTCTCGGCCGACGGCGGCGTCGAGGCCCAGGTGGTCGCTCGCTTGCAAGGCGAGGAGACCGCGCGGCGGGGGAGCGTCCAGGCTGGTCAGCGGCGTCTGATCGAGAGCGAGCGTGGATTGGTCTCAGCCGAGGCTGCAGTGCACGAGACGGAGGCCGCCCTGGCTCACCTCAGCGAGCAGATGCAAGGCGACGACCTCGTCTTCGACGCCGCCGGCGGGATCGCACGTCTGGGCGAAACGAGCAGCTCGCCGTCCGCCGCCGCGCGGGCTGAAGCGGTCCCCTTGGCCAGCCTCGAGGCGCGCACGCGACGGGAGGCCAGCGTCGTCAGCGCGATCTCGGCGGCGGGCCTCGGCGCCTCACACGAGACAGGCGGCTCGCACGAGGCAGGCGCCTCGCACGAGACCGGCGCGGAGAGCGGCCTGGAGGGGGGCAACGGCTCCAGCGGCGGGGTGGGGGATCCCCCCCAGCCCGCACCGATCGCTCCTGCCCCGATCGCTCCAAGCTCGGGCGAGCCAGCCTCTCTGGACGCGGCCCCGATCGATCCGGACCAGCTGCGGGAGCTGCGCGAAGAGATCGAAGCCGTGCGCGGCCGCTTGCGCTGGCTGGGCAACGTCAACCCCGATGCGGCGGCGGAGTACCACGAGATCCAAGAGCGGCACGAGTTCCTCAGCGGCCAGATCGAGGATCTGGAAGGTGCGGAGCAGCGCATGTTGCAGGCCGAGGCCGATCTCGCGCAGCTGATCCAGGGCAAGTTCACGGAGACCTTTGAGGCGGTCGACCGCCACTTCCGGCATTACTTCCAGACCATGTTCCGCGGCGGCACCGGGCGGCTGGTTCTGACCGACGAGGACGACTTCGAGATCGGCGGCGTCGATGTGGTGGCGCGGCCGCCCGGCAAGAAGGTCGACAGCTTGCAGATGCTGTCCGGGGGCGAGCGCTCCCTGACGGCGATGGCGCTGCTCTTTGCGATGCTCGAGGTCAACCCGGCCCCCTTCTCCGTCCTGGATGAGGTCGACGCCGCGCTCGACGAGGCCAACGTGGGCCGCTTCGTGGACGGCCTCAAAGAGCTCGCCGCGCACTCACAGTTCGTCGTGATCACCCACAACCGCCGCACGATCGAGCAGGCGGACGATATCTACGGCATCACGATGAGCGAGGACTCGGTCAGCCGCGTGCTCTCCGTGCGCCTGTCCGACCTCGAGCTCGAGGACTGAACGCGGGCGCATGGTCAAGATTTTCCGCTTCCGGCGCGGCCAGGGCGACGCCCCTTCCAACGAGCCCGAGGGCCGTTCGGATGAGCTCGCGCATGACGATCCCGGGCTGGCCGGGGTCATGGAGCAGACCACGGCCCGCACGCGGAGGGGGGTCTTCGGTCGCCTGGGCTCCGTCTTGCGGCGCGGCGGCCTGGACGATGAGCTCTGGGAGGAGCTGGAGGAGATCCTGATCGCGGCCGACGTGGGGGTGCGCACGTCCAGCTCGCTGATCGAGCGCGTACGCGAGCAGGCCGAGCAGGCCCGCCTGCGGGACGGTCTGGAGGTGCGTGAGCTGCTCAAGGCGGAGATGGTGGCGCTGCTCGAGCGCCCCGCCGATCGCGGTCACCTCTGGGGTGGAGGCGAGGCGCCCGCACCCCCGCACGTGATCCTGGTGGTGGGCGTCAATGGGGCCGGCAAGACCACCTCAATCGGCAAGCTGGCTCAGGCCTACCGGGACGACGAGCGCGTGGTGCTGCTGGGCGCGGCCGATACCTTCCGCGCGGCGGCGATGGAGCAGTTGCAGATCTGGGGCGAGCGGGTGGGGGCGAGTGTGATCGGCGCGCAGCAG
>JAPUIR010000360.1 GCA_027296805.1 Chloroflexota bacterium
GGCGGCCCGCATCATCTCGCGCAGCGCCTCCGTGATCTCTTCCTGATTCTCGAAGCGAGGGCTGAGCACGCCAAAGGGCACGAGATAGCGATTGTGGCGCTCGTAGAGATCGATTTGGACGTTGATGTCGTCCAGCATCTCTAGGAGCTGCGGGTGGATGCCCTGCACGTGATAGACCTCGTTGAAGGCATCGACGGCAGTCTTCCAGTTGCAGGCCCATTCGATGGTCCAGTCCCGCACCAACGTCTGCTCCTCGATGTGATACGGGTCGAGGTGCTCCGGGATCATGCCCAGGTAGTCGTGCAGCGGCCCCGCGTTCGGGTCCAGGTTGAACCAGACCCAGCCCGCCCAAGTGTCCACCGGGACCTCGATCAGGCCGATACCCTCGCAGCCCTGGGTGAAATCGCCCTCGTCCGGGACGAACTTGGTCGTGCCATCGAGGTTGTACTCCCAGAGGTGGTAGGGGCACTGGAACGACTGTGTGCGCCCCTGACTGTCGTGACGGAGCCGGTTGCCGCGGTGCTGGCAGACGTTGTAGTAGCCCCGCACGACTCCAGGCTCCGCGCGCACGAACAAGATCGACTCCGTGCCGATGTCCTCGACGATGTAGTCCCCGACCTCGCTCAGGTCGGACTCGCGCGGTCCCATGAGCCAGACCTTGGTCCACATGCGGTCCCACTCAAGCTGCATGTACTCGCGGGAGGTGTAGCGCTCCTTCGGGATCAGGTCGGTTCCCAGTTCGGGCTCCGGCGCCTTCTCAAGCGGAGTCCGCTGCCCTTTCGCTTCTAAAACCATCGCGAACGCTCCTCGGCTTGCTCTCGAACTCTTCGAGGCTAGAGCGATTCTTGGACGTGCGTCAAAGATGCCACTACCCTGCCGCCCTCGACCAGGGAGGGCGCCGTGCTGCCAGCGAAGGGTCTGTATCACACCTGTTTCTCTGTGCCCGACATCGAACGGGCCCGGAATGAGCTGGGCCCCGCATTGGACCTGACCTGGACCGCGATCCGTGACGCGCCCATCCGCGTCCAAGGCGCCGACGGTGAGCAGGAGAGCGTCACCCTCCGCTTCTGCTACTCGCTCCAGGGTCCGCCCTACATCGAGTTGATCGAGGGCCCGCCCGGCCACCCCTACTTCGCCACCCCCGACGGCGGCCACGTGCACCATGTGGGCCTCTTCGTCGAGGATCTCGCCGCCGCCGCCCGCGACTACGAGGCCGCCGGCTTCCCCATGCAGTTTGCCACCGTCGACCGTGAGGGTCGTCCCCAGGGCATTAGCTACCACCGCAATCCCTACGGGGCCAGCATCGAACTCGTCTCGACTGAGGTGCGCGAGTTCGTCAAGGCGATGATTCAGGGCGACGGCGGCGACGCCTAGGAGGGCGAACAGGGCATGGCGAGCTACATCACGCTGCTGCAAGCACGACCCGAGGGCCTGGGGCCCGTGCGGCTGGCCGAACTCCGCCGCGCCGTGCGCGACAACGGCGGACGCTTGCGCGACTACTACCTGACGTCCGGGCAGTACGACGCCGTGTTCTTGACCGATGCTCGGGACGACGAGACCGCTGACGCGATCAACGCGGCGCTGGAGACCATCGTCGACGTGGAGGCGCGGACGATGCGGGCTTGGCCTTCCGAAGACATTCGCGCAGACGTGCCCGACTAGAGAGAGCCTCGATGACCAGCCCACCCCAGCTCAACGTTCTTCTCGTGACGAAAGGTCACCCTTTTCGCAAGGAGCCCTTCTTCTCAGTCTTCGACCGCAACCCGGAGATCGTCTACACGCACGTCGAGCAGCCTGCGGCGCAGGCGCTCTTCAATCCTCAGGCCGCGGAGCCTTACGACGCCATCGTGCTGTACGACATGCCGGGCATCCGCTTCGGCGGCGAGGGCGGCGGAATGGCCTACGACGACCCGCCGGACTGGTACCGCGCGGGCCTGCTCGAACTGCTTGAGCAGGGCAAGGGGATGTTCTTCCTCCATCACGCGATGTGCGGCTGGCCACGCTGGGATGAGTACGCCGAGATCGTGGGCGGGCGTTTCCTCTTTGAGCCCGGACCGACGCGCGGGGAGCCGGTGGCCTCCTCCGGCTATCGCCTCAACGTGAAACACAGGATCGACGTCGTTGACCCCGACCACCCCCTCGCACAAGGGGTAGAGCCTTTCGAGATCTTGGATGAGGTCTATCTCGCCGAGATCTTCGAGGACGACATCCATCCCGTCCTCCGCAGCGACTACCCCGCCAGCCAGGAGCACTTCTACGACCCAGCGCAGGCGATCCGCGGCGAGATGGATCAGCGCGAGGGCTGGTCGCATCCCACCGGCTCGGGGCTCATGGCCTGGGTCAAGAGCTACGCCAACAGCCCCATCGCGTACTTCGCGGCGGGGGACTGCCCCTCGGCCTACAAGAACGCTGGCTTCCAGCGCGTCGTGGCGAACGGGATCCGGTGGGTCGCGTCGGCGGAAGCGCACGCTTGGGCACGAGCCGGCGGAGTGAAGGCGAGCTAGACCGCGCTGCCCTCGCTGGTCTGCTGCCGCCACGTCGTC
>JAPUIR010000361.1 GCA_027296805.1 Chloroflexota bacterium
GCTGGTGTACGTGGAGGGGGTGCTGGGATCGGACTTGCTGGCGCAGATGTTCGCGCCGGATGGGACGTTCCTGCAAGCGGCGGACGACAGCGGCCATGGGCTCGATCCGGAGATCGCGCTGACGTTGACGCAGGACGGCAGCTACCGGGTGGAGGTGTTCGCGGTGGGATCGAAGATCGGGGCCTACCAGTTCTCGGTGTCGACGGTCCCGGAGACGGTGGCCGAGCCGGACGCCACGGTGGTGGAGGCGATGACGAACACGGCGCTGGCGTATCTGGCGGCGCTGCAGGATTCAGACACGCTCAATCTGTTTGCGCTGGCGGGGCCGGAGGCGATTTCGTTCCGAGGTTGGGAATCGGCGGAGGACGTGGAGCGCGACCTGACGAAGCTGGCGGAGACCGTGCTGTTCGGGGAGGCGGCGACGCCGATCTCACAGCTCAACGGCGAGCGCGGACGTGTCTTCGTGCCGATCGGCGACGGGAGTCAGTCGATGCGTTTCGACATGACGCTCACAGGAGGGCGCTGGTTCGTGGACTTCTGGGAGCGGGTGTTCGTGGCGCCGGAGCCGGACGCGTAGGCGCGGCGTGGTTGGAAGCGGTCCGGTAAGCTGATCGCGGTGGTGGGGTCCCGGAGCGAATCTTGGGACCACACATTCGTAACGTCGTCCTGGTCGTTTTCGCCGCGCTGCTGGTACTCAGCGCGATCGGCGCGGGTCCGGGACGAGAGCGGGTCTCTGCGCAGGGGCCGATCCAAGAGCTGTTTCCGGGCTGGAACGTGGTGCTGTACGGCGGCGTGGGGCTGGAGACACCGCTGGCGCTGAACGATGTGCGACCACTGGTGGAGTCGGTGTGGGAATTCCACGCGCGAAGCCAGAGCTGGACGATGTGGAGCCCGGCGCTACCCGGGGAGCTGACCAGTCTGCAGCGTCTGGAGCGGGGCCGGATCTATTTCGTACGGTCGCTCGGGGCGGGAAGCTGGACCTATCCGCTCGTTGCGCCGGAACCACAGCCCGAGCCTGAGCCGGAGCCGCCAACCCCGCCGGGGGAGTGGCGGCTGACGTTCAGTCGAACGACGGTGCTGTTCGCGCTGGAGGAGTCGATCACGATCAGGGAGTCGGGTGCGGGGGAGTCGACGAAGGACGGCGAGACGGCGGCCTTCACGGTGGATGCCGTGTCGCTGATACAGGTTGGGGGGCTGTTGGAGTCGAACGGGTTCTTCGGGGATTGGCCGGACGACACGGAGAGCGGCTGCACGAGCTGTTTCCACTACACGCTGACGATCACGTCGCCCGCGGGAGCGACGGTAACGCTGGCGAGCGATGGCGTGGGGGCCAGCGGTGATCTGCTCGCGTTGATCAACGGACTGACGGCGATCTTGCTCATGGCGCCGTAAGAGACGCTGCCCAACTGTGCGGACCGGGGCGCATGCGTCACGCGCCTGGGTGGTTGCATCCAGAGGACTCGCACGCGATGTTGTGGCCCGAGAGTGGAGCGGTTCCCCCCAGGGCTGCATCGAGGAGATCCGATGGCCAATAACGAGCGCGCCAAGCCGATCGTGCAGATGACCAAGGGCGAAGAGCTCCCGTGGTCGGATCACCGAAGCGGGATGCTGATCCAATTCGGGGTGTCGGGGGAGCTCACGTCGTCAGAGCACGTGTTCATGACGCGGCAGAAGATTCCGCCGTCGATGCGAAGTACGCCGCATTATCATGTGAATTGCGAGACGGCGATGTACATCCTGAAGGGGCCCGTGACGATGCGGCACGGCGACGAGCTGGAGCACGCGCACGAGGCGGTGACGGGCGATTTTCTGCACCTACCGCAAGACGCGATTCACCAGATCATTAATCCGAGCGAGACGGAGGAGGCGGAGGTGGTGCTGTGCCGGAACGCGTCGGAGGAGTTGGTCAAGGATCTGCCGGAGCTGGATCCGGAGAGCTGCTAGCTGGCGAATCAGTCAGCCACACCACTGGCGGGTGAGGTGTGACCGGCGCCACGATCCGATCTGGTGCCCGTCAGGGCTTCGAGGTCGTCACGCATAGCGTCGATGGCGACGTGGGCGCTGGCGAGGGCGGTAACGACAAGGTCTGCGCCGCGGACGTTGTCGCCGCCCGCGTAGACGTGGGGGCGAGTGGTGCGACCGTCATCATCGACGACGATGCCGCCCCAGTCGTTGACCTGGATGCCGGCTTCCTCGGCGAGGAATTCGTGGCCGATGTCGTAGCCGACGGCGACGACGACGGCGTCGGCCTCGAGAACGAACTCGGAGCCCGCGATGGGAGAGGGACGGCGGCGGCCGGATTCATCGGGCTCGCCGAGTTCCATGCGGACGCACTCGATGGCTTTGACGTCGCCGTTTTCGCCGAGGAGGGCGACGGGGGTGGTGAGGTACTCGAAGAGGACGCCCTCTTCACGGGCGTGGCGTCGTTCTTCCTCACGGCCCACCATTTCGTTCTCGGTGCGGCGGTAGAGGAGGGTGACGTGCTCGACGCCGAGGCGGATGGCGGAGCGGACGCAGTCCATGGAGGTGTCGCCGCCGCCCACGACGACGAGGTGCTCGCGGATCGCGGGGTCGCCGTGGAGGGCGGCAGGGAGGTCGGGGTCGGGGAGGTTGGCGCGGACGAGGAATTCGGTCGCGGTGGCGACGTGGTTGAGGTGCTCGCCGCTGAGGCGGAGCTTTTTGCCCTGTCCGGCGCCGTGGGCGAGGAAGACGGCTTCGTAGGCGTCTAGGTCGGCCCAGGAGAGATCGCGGCCGAGGCGGGTTTCGAAGCGGAAGTTGACGCCGGCCTTCTGGAGCGCGTCGATTTTCTCGTCAACGATGTATTTGGCGGTCTTGAAGTTGGGGATGCCATAGCGGAGGACGCCGCCGCCGCGTGGCCAGGCTTCGAAGACGGTGACGGCGTGCCCTTCGAGGCGCATGTGCTCAGCGGCGGCGAGGCCAGCCGGGCCGGCGCCAATGATGGCGACGGTCAGCCCGGATTCGCCAGCGCGAGGATGAGGGACGGGGAATCCGCCGCGGCGCTTGCGATCCCAGTCGCCGAGGAAGGCTTCGAGCTTGCCGATGGCGACGGGCTTGTTTTTCTTGCCAACGACGCAGTCCCCCTCGCAGAGGCTCTCCTGCGGGCAGAGGCGTCCGCAGAGTTCGGGCATTTCGCTGGTGGCGCGGAAGACGGCGGCGGCCTGAGCGAGTTTGCCGATTTCGAGGAGGGCGAAGGCGCCGGGGATGTCGTTGCCGATGGGGCAAGCCTTGATGCAGGGAGCGGCGGGGCATTGGATGCAGCGCTGGGCCTCGAACATGGCGGGCTCAGGGGTGTAGCCGTGATAGACCTCGTCCCAGTTGTGGATGCGTTCGAACGGGAGCTGCTTCGTGACGTGGTGCGGGGGGATGCGAAGGCGGGCTTTGCGGTCGATCGGGAAGGGCTGCGGGGCTCGTTCGCGCTTGACGCGTTTCGCCCGCCCAGACTGCTGTTGGGCAGGCTGCTGCCCGGCAGACTTCTGTTCAGCGAGCCTCTTTTCAGCGGGCCTTTGCTCAGGCGACAAGGCAGACCCCTCCGGCCGACGGCGCCGAGCCATCAGCTCCATCATCGACGAACCGACCCCGTATTGAGAGTACGACCAGGGACGGGGCATGGTCTGCCCAGCAGTCCGCAAGGCAGGTTACACGGGTGGTAGCTTGGCCTGAACGGGACAGCAGGCTGTGGACGAGACAGAACCGATGCCAACGCCGGACGACGCGCACGCGGTGGCGTTCGCGCGGCTGGCGGGGGCGGGGGAGGGGATGCTGGACCTGGGTCGGGCGGCGCTCGCGATCGGGCGGATCACGGAGCCGGGGCTGATGGTTGAGGAGTATGCGGCGCGGCTGGATGCGCTCGCGGATCGGGCAGTGGTGGCGTGCGGCGCCGAGGCGGAGGCGGCGCGGGTGGTGGCGGCGGTGTCGGAGGTGCTGTTTCGCGAGGAGGGGTTCGCTGGTGATCGCACGGATTACTACAACCCCCAGAACTCGTTTCTGCATGACGTGCTGGAGCGGCGGCGAGGGCTGCCGATTCTGCTGTCGGTGTTGTTCATGGAGGTCGCGGGGCGAGCGGGGTTGGTGGTGGAGGGGGTGGGGGCGCCGTCGCACTTCGTCGTGCGCTACCGGGCAGACGAGGAGTGGCAGTTCCTCGATCCCTTTCGGGGGGGCGAGGCGATCCCGCGCTCGGTGCTGGAGGCGCGGGTGCAGCAGGCGTTGGCGGGGACGTCGGTGTCGACGGAGGCGTTCCTGGAGGGGGTGACGGGGCGGCAGATCCTGGGCCGGATCCTGGTGAACCTGAAGGGATGCTACGCGCGTCGGGGGGATGCGACGGGGGCGCTGGCCGCGACGGACTTCTTGCTGGCGATGACACCGTGGGCGGTGGAGGAGGTGCGTGATCGGGGGCTGCTGCTCTATCAATTGCAGCGTTATGACGAGTCGCTCGATGCGTTGCAGCGCTACGTGGAGCATGCGCCGGAATCGGCCCAAGTGGAGCCACTCGAACGGCTGATAGGGCAGATCGAGGAGATTTTGGCGCAAGGGGGCTGATGGGAGGGCGCGGTGGGGAACAGGGGGTGGCTTATCCGTCCACGACAGAAGGGGTTGGGGCGTGGCGAGCGGGATCGTCGCTATGGTATGGTCGGCACGATTTCCGGGATCATTCATTGCGATTCCGGAAGAGGCGTTATTCGCATTATTTGATTCGATAGTGAGTAGAGGAAGCGAGTGGCTGCAATCCGAGCCCCGGGCCTCTCGGCTTTGCCGAGTGTCCGGGAAGCGTCGCAAGGCGGCGCCTTCAGCTTCGTGCACCAGGATTTGGAGTACCGGACTGAGCTGGGTCCGTGGCTCCTCGACATCACGGAGGACGTTCGCCAGGTCGTGCTGGAGTCGGGGCTGCAGTTCGGCCAGGTGTCGGTGTTTTCGAACCACACCACGGCTGCGATCCGGCTGCAAGAGCATGAGCCGCTGTTGCTGGAGGATCTCAAGGAGCTGCTGGAGTCGATCGCGCCACGCGAGCGCTACTACCGGCACAACGATTTCTCGATCCGCACGGTGAACATGCATCCGGACGAGCCCAAGAACGGACACAGCCATTGCCAGCAGATCTTGCTCAGTACGAGCGAGACGATTCCGCTGATCGACGGCGAGTTGCAGATGGGCGAGTACCAGAGCGTGTTCCTGGTGGAGTTGGACTCCGCGCGGGATCGCCGGGTGACCGTTTCGATCCTGGGAATGTAGACCGCGCTCGCCGCGGTAACCGAACTAGGCAGAAGCCGAGGACCGCCGCAAGGCGGTCCTCCTGTTTAAGGGAACGGCGGTGACGATGCCGGAGGCGCAGAAGCGCGATCCGCCGTGGCTGATCCTGCACCGGTCCGGTGAGGATGCGAAGCGGCTGCGAGCAGGGCTGGCGTCGGCGGCGGACTTTGTGGAGATCGATGTCTGGAGCGAGGATGGCCGGGCGTCGTGCCGGCACGATCCGCTCTTGATCGCGGGCTGGCCGTACCTGACGCGTCGATATGGGCTGCCCTGGCCACGGCTGCGACGGTTGTGGTTGGACGAGGTGGAGGCCGCCGGTCGGGTGTTCCTGGACTTCAAGGATCCACGGCTCGCGGTGGTGGAGGAGGCAGTGGGCGGCTTGCGACGTTCAGGGTCGCTCGCGGGGGCGATCGGGTCGACGCCGATGTGGTCACACCTGGACCACTTGGCGGAGCTGGCGCCGACGGTGGGACGGTTTTACTCGATCGGGAGGGGCGCGGCGGGGTCGGCGGCGTGGGAGCGCTACCGGGAGCGGATGGGGACCGAGGCGGCGGGCTGGGGCGTGTCGATCCACCAGGCGAGTGCGGACGCGGGGCGGCTGGCGGCGCTACGAGGGGCAGGGCTGCGGGCGATCTGCTACGTCGTCAACAACGAGGCGCGGGGAGTGGAGCTGGTCGAACAGGGGGCAGGCGGGCTTACCTCGGACCGCCTCGATCTGATTTCACGGTGGCGGGATCGGTGGGGGAGTCGGGAGTGAAGACGGCATCGAAGAGCTGGGCAACGATGCGCCGCGATTCGACAGCAAAGCGGTCGTAGCGTCGGAGCAGCGCTTCCCCTTCCGGGGTGAGGCGGGAGCCACCACCCCCGGGGCCGCCGGCGGAGCTCTGCATGAGCTTGACGCCCAGGTTCTCTTCGATCTCGCGGACCTTGCCCCACGCACGACGGTAGGAGAGGCCGAGGGAGTCGGCGGCGGCCGCGAGTGAGCCGGTCTCGCCGACGGCCTGGAGCAGGCGCCAGCGATAGTCGCTGAGGGCGAGCTTGTCGTCGTACTCGAGCCAGATTTTGACGCGTGGACGCAGCACGCTTGTCCCCTTCGACGCGCTCATCGTAGCGCGACGGGGCCTGGCGCCGGTGCGAGCCCCACGGGAAGGCGTCCGTATACTCGTCGTATGTCTGCGCCCGGTTCCAGTCCGACCGACGCCGATCCCTTTGCCGGGGTGGCGACGCCGACAGCGCTCTCGCAGCGAATCGTGGAGGCGATCCAGGCGTCGGGGCCGATCACGTTCGCGCGCTTCATGGAGCAAGCGCTGTACGAGCCGGATTTGGGCTACTACCGCAGCGGACGGCCGACGGTGGGACGAGAGGGGGACTTCCTGACCAGTCCCGAGGTGCATGCGGTGTTCGGGTACGCAGTAGGCGCGACGGCGGTGTCGGTCTGGGAAGGGATGGGGGAGCCGGCATCGTTCCAGGTGGTGGACGTGGGGCCGGGAAGCGGGGCGCTGATGTCGGATCTATTCGCGTACGTGGACGCGCGGTCGCCGGGGCTGGCGGCGGCGATGGGCGGGGTGATGGTAGAGCCCTCGCCTGAGGCGGCGGCGGATCAGCGACGACGGCTGGGCGGACTGGGCACGCGCATCGCCTGGCGGAGCGACCCGCTGGAACCGGAGTCGGTGCGGGGGCTGATCGTGGCGAACGAGCTGCTCGACGCGCAGCCGGTTCATCGGCTGCGTTGGGAGCCCAGCGGGTGGCGCGAGCTGCACGTGGATGTGGACGGCACGGCCGGGCTACGCGACGTGGCGGGCGCGATCAGCGACGCCGCGCTGCTCGAGCCGCTCGAGGGCCGGGTGGGGTCGGAGGGGCAGGTCGTGGAGGTCGGTCTGCAGGCAGCGGCGATCGTGGGGGAGCTGGCGGAAGCGCTCGAGGAGGGGATGCTGCTGCTGTTCGACTATGGATACGCGCGGGAGCGGCTGTACGCGTCGTGGCGGCGAGAGGGGACGTTGATGACGTTTCGGCGGCATACGCCGGGTGAGGACCCCTACAGGCATGTAGGGGAGCAGGATCTGACCTGTCACGTCGATCTGGATGCGGTGGAGGCGGCAGCGGTACAGGCCGGGCTGACGCCGTACGCACCGGTCTCGCAGGCGGAGTGGCTGGCGGCGGCCGGGGCGCTGAGCGGGGAGTTGCCAAGCGGGGGGGCAGCGGCGGAGCTGGAGACCTATCTGTCACGGCGGCGGGGGAGCGAGACGTTGTCGGACCCGGCGGGGTTGGGTCGAATTCAGGTGATGGCGTTCGGGCGAGGCGGTGCGATTGTCGCACCCGGGCTGGAGACGCGATGAGTGGCCCTCTCGCGCCCGGCAGTGCGCTGCCGGAAGTGGAGTTCGACGGACCGGACGGCCGCACGACGCTGGACGCGATGCGGGAAGGGCGGCCGCTGGTCGTGGCGTTTTACACGGAGGACCGGACGCCGTTGTGCACCGCTCAGCTCTGCGCCTTCCG
>JAPUIR010000362.1 GCA_027296805.1 Chloroflexota bacterium
TTTCGTCTTGCGCTGAGCGCGCTAGGGATACAGCCCGATCGAGCTCAGCCCCGCGCGTTCATCGAACCCTTGCATCAGATTGAGACACTGCACCGCGCCGCCCGCCGCCCCCTTCATCAGGTTGTCGATACACGACACCACTGACACCTGCCCGGTCACCACGTCCACGTTGGGGTACAGCAGGCAGGCGTTGCTGCCCATCGTCTCCTTCGTGCTGGGCGGATTCGGCATCACCTGCACGAAGGGGTGGTCTTCGTAGAAACTCTCGTATCGCTCGACCAGGACTTCGCGCGCGTCCTCCGGGTTGCTCGGCAGCTCCGCCCCGGACAACTCCGCGTAGCAGGTCGCCAGAATCCCCCGCACCATTGGGATCAGGTGCGGCACGAACGTGATCGGGATCTCGTCCCTTTCCCCCAACTCCCCCAGCTCCTGCGCCATCTCCGGCTGATGCCGGTGTCCGCCCAAGCCGTAGGCCGAGAAGTTCGCACTTACCTCGGAGAAGTGCGACGTCTGCTTCAGCGCTCGGCCCGCTCCCGACACGCCTGACTTCGCATCCACGATCGCGCTTCGCAGCCAGCCCGACGCCGCCAACGGAGCTAGCCCCAGGATCGCCGCCGTTGGGTAGCAGCCCGGTACCGCGACCAGGCGCGACTCCCGGATCGCGTCGCGGTGCAGCTCGGGCAGCCCGTAGGTGGCGCCCGGCAGCAGGTCGGGCTCAGGGTGCTCGCCGTACCACTGCTCGTAGCTCGATACGTCATGCAGCCGGAAATCCGCGCTGCAATCGATCACCGGAGTCCCCGCCGCGATGTGGGGCGCAAGTGTCGCCGCGGCCGCGGCGTGTGGCAGCGCCGAGAGCACCACGTCCACCTCGTCGCTCAGCTCTTCTTCCACCGGCAGGTCCACCGACCACAGATGCGGGAAGACCTCCGCCAGCCGCTTGCCCGCCTGCGAGCGCCCCGTCACGGACGCGATCTCAACCTCCGGGTGCTCCGCCAGCAGCCGCGCCAGCTCCGCGCCCACGTATCCCGTCACGTTGATGATGCCTGCCCGGATCACGACGGCCCCTCCTCCAGAGCGATGCGACCGACGAAAGCCCGTCGGTCGCGGGGATGCAGCATCATAACCCGCGTTCGCTCCAGCCGAGTAGCGATACCCCCACTCACCGCAAGAATGTCTCCACTCACGGCGGTTTCCTGAGAAGCGCCCTGCTCGCCCCCTAGGAGCGCCCACCGCCCCGCTTGCGGACCGCTCGCCGCCCCGTGGCCCCGTCGCGCGTGCCTTGCTCCGCGAAGAACGCCGAGGGACAGCCGTCCGACACAACACACTGGTCGCAGACCGGCAACGGCGCCTTGCACACCCGCCGACCGTGCCGGATCACGGACACGTGGTAGTCGTAGTACAGCTCGGTGTCCATCTGTGCTTCCAGCACGTCGTGGGCGCGCGCCGGCGTCACCTTCGTATGCACCAACCCCAACCGCTTCGACACCCGCTCCACATGCGTATCGACGGGCAGCGCTGGCCGCCCCAGCGAAAACAGCAGCACGCAGGCCGCCGTCTTCGGTCCCACCCCCGGCAGGCTCGTCAGCCACGCCTTCGCCTCGCCCATCGGCATCGACCGCAGCTTGGACGCATCCCATTCCGGCCCCAGCCGATCCCGCACCTCGCCCAGCATCGCTTGCAAACGGGGCGATTTCGTCTTCGCCAGCCCGCCCACCCGAATCGCCTCCTCGATTTCGCCCACAGGCGCATCGACCACCGCGTCCCAGCTTGGGAAGCGCGCGATCAAGTTCTGGTACGCCCGCCCGGAGTTCGTGTCCGACGTGTTCTGCGACAGCAGCGTCAGTGCCAGCTCACTCACGGCATCTTGGTGCGGTCGCCATTCCGGCAGGGGCGCCTCCGCGATCAAGCGATCTATGACCTCGGCCGCCGTCAGCGACGGGCGGAAGCTGCCCGTCCCCTGGGTGGGCGGCTTGCGCCGCCGCCGAGTCCCGCTGCGCGTACTCGCCACTACAACACCCGCGTCGACGCCCGCAGCAGCGGCCATCGTTTCAGCTCGCTGTCGTAGCGCGCCTCGCCCCGCATCACTCGGAAGAAGGCACGCCAGAAATAGTCCACCTGCCGGCTGGCCCACAGCGCGAGGCGGGGCCACAGCGTCACACAGCGGTAATACATCCGCGAGATCGCGCGCGCCGCATCCAGCTCCGCCTGAATCGACCGATCCACCGCCTCCTGGTATTGCGCCGCTGCCTGACCCGCGCCGCCCAGCGCCGCCTCCACCGACGCTGCCGCCAACGTCCCCGAGTGCACCGCGTACGCGATCCCCTCCGCCGTGAACTCATCCGCGAGCCCCGCCGCGTCGCCGGTCAGCAGCACTGGCCCCCGCGCGATCGCTGTCGTCGTTCCCCGCCGGTAGAGGATCGGATGGCCCACCGCGCTCGACACCGATGCCCCCCGCAACCCGAGTCGCTCCACGTACCGCGCCGTCTCCGCCCGGATCGACTGCCCCCGCCCCGGCGAGAGCACCAGCCCCACCGACAGCCGCCCCGCCTTCGGGAAGACCCAGCCGTAGCCCCAGGGCCGGTACCCCACATCGACATTCGCCGTCGCTTCCCAGCGCTCCAGCGACGCGGCCGGCGCCTCGATCTCCAACTCGTACGCTGCACTCCGGGGCAGCGTCTGCCCCAAGCCCGTCCAACGACCCGTCGGACCCGTCGCCCCGTCCGCCCCGATCGTGTACGGCGCGATGTAGCGGCCCCGCTCGGTCGTAACGCAGACCGTCGTCGCGTTCACCTCGATCGCACGCGCCCCCTCGTCCTCGTGCACCTCCGCGCCCGCCTCGGCTGCCGCCGACAGCAGCAACGCATCGAAGCGATCTCGCATCACCATGTACGCGAACGGCTCGGCGCTGTGTTTGCGGAAGCTCCGCTCCCCAAAGTGGCTCACCTCGATCGTCGATACCTCTCCCTCGACCGCTTCCTCGATCGACAGCCCCACGAGCTTCACCGTCCGCGCCGGCACCCCGCCTCCGCATGCCTTGTAACGCGGGTGCCGCGATCGCTCCAGCACCAACGTCCGCAGCCCCAACGTCGCCATCTTCCGGGCCGCCGTGCTCCCGGCCGGACCGCCCCCGATCACGATCGCATCGAAGTGTTGCGCATCCTGCATGGCCAAAGCCTAGCGCTGCGATGACCCGCCGCCATCCGTCGCGATACCCTCTGCCCATGGCCCTCCACGATGGCCGCCGCCTCCTCGCCCTCATTCCCCACCCCGACGACGAGGCCTACAGCATGGCTGGCCTTCTTGCCCAAGCCGCCAGTGACGGGGCAGCCGTCTTCGTCATCTCCGCCACCAGCGGCGAGGCCGGATACGACCACACCACTCCCGACGCCCGCCCCAGCGACATCGCCTCCACGCGCGAGCTCGAACTCACGCAGTCGTGCCGCATCTTGGGCCTGCCCCCACCCCGCTTCATGGGCTGGCCCGACGGGGGCGTCGCCGATCTCCCACTCGCCCAGGCCGTCGCGGATCTTGCCCACGTCGTCGAACTTGTCCAGCCCCACGTCGTCGTCAGCCTGGGCGCGGACGGCGCCTACGGCCACGCCGACCACATCGCCCTTTGGCGCTTCATCTGGGCGCTGCTCTCCAACCGTGCCGCCGGACAAGACCCCGTCCGCTGGCTGAGCGCCGCCTTTCCAGCCGCCCTCTTCGACGCCCAGCGCCGCCGGATGGCCCAAGGCCGCGACGCGCGCCAGCTCGTCCCGCCGACAGGCGCACCGGCTGTCAGCACCGAGATCGAGGTTCGCCTCGGCTCACTTCGCAACCGCAAGCTCGACGCGATCGCCGCCCACCGCTCGCAGCTCCCCGATCAGGATCCGCGCTCCCTCTTCCCCCTTGGCACGGTCGACGCACTACTGGACGTCGAGCGCTTCCATCTCGAGGCGGGTCCGCCCCTCCCACCCGGGGCCAGTGACCCCTTCGGCGGCCTGACTGCGCCTGCCTGAGACCGTTTCGACACTGCCCGCTACGATGCCCGCTATGCTGCACCGAGCATATCGTCTGGCCATTGCGATCTGGTCGGCCACGAGGCAGACGGCGACGGCGGATGAGTCGCTTCGAAGGGAGTTCTCGCGTGAGCCTGCGGAGCCGGATGACTTGGCCAGTCGGCACGAGGCTACTTGGCGCCGGCCTGATCGGCACGACAGTGCTCCTCGCGGCCTGCTCCGGCGGCGACGAACTCATCCTTGCCACCACCACCAGCACCGACAACACCGGCTTGCTGGAGGAGCTCGTCCCCATCTTCGAAGAGCGCACCGGGATCAACGTCAAAGTCATCGCGGTCGGCACCGGCGCCGCGTTGCGCATGGCCTCCGACGGAAACGTCGACGCCCTCCTCGTCCACGCCCCCGACGCTGAACGCGAACTGGTCCGATCCGGCCACGTCATCAACCGTCAGCTCCTCGCCTACAACGACTTCGTCCTCCTCGGCCCGCCCTCCGACCCTGCCGCCGTCGCGAGCGAGCCTGACGCGGAAGCGGCCTTTGCCCGGATCGCCCAGGCCGGCGCAGCCTTCATCTCCCGCGGCGACGACAGCGGCACCCATAAAAAGGAGCTCGCGCTGTGGATGGCGGCCGGCATCGTCCCGGCTGGTGACTGGTACCAGGAGAGTGGCCAGGGCATGGGCGCCTCCCTCACCATCGCCGACCAAAAGAACGCCTACATCCTCGCCGACCGCGGGACGTTTCTCGCCCTCAGCCGCACCCTCGACCTCGTCGTCGTCTCCCAGGGTGACCCCGCACTGATCAACCTCTACAGCGTCATGCAGGTCGACCCCGGCAAGGGCCGCATCAATGACCAGGCCGCCGCCGCCTGGATCGACTTTCTCCTCGAGCCCGAGACCCAGGACCGTATCGAAGCCTTCCGCCGCGAGGAGTTCGGCCGCTCCCTCTTCATCCCCACCCGCGGCAAGACCGAGTCCGAAACCATCGACGCCTTTAGCGCCGCGCTGGCGGGCTAGGAGCAATCCATGGAATTTCTTTGGGGCGGCATCAAGGAGGCCTTCAACCTCTGGATCCACGGCGACAGTGAGATCATCGAGATCACCCTCCGCACGCTCGCGATCTCCCTCGTCGCCACCGCGATCGCTCTCGGCATCGGCATCCCTCTTGGCGCCTTCCTCGCCCTGCGACAGTTCCCCGGACGGCGCCTCGTGGTCGCCCTCGTCAACACGGGCATGGGAATGCCGCCCGTGGTGGTTGGGCTCGTCGTCGCGGTCATGCTCTGGCGCAGCGGACCCCTGGGCGGCCTTGGCCTCATCTTTACCCCCACCGCCATTGTCATCGCCCAGTTCCTGATCGCGGTCCCCCTCGTCATCGGCTTCTCGCTCGCCTCCATCCAGTCCCTCAACCCCCGCCTCCTCGACCAGATCGTCGCCCTCGGAGCCAGCCGCCTCCAGCTCCTCTGGCTCCTCGTCCGCGAAGCACGGCTCGGACTGCTCGCCGCCACCATGGCCGGCTTCGGTGCGGTCATCTCAGAGGTTGGCGCCAGCATGATGGTCGGCGGCAACATCGCCGGCGAGACCCGCGTCCTCACGACCGCGACCGTCCTCGAGACCAGCCGCGGCAACGTCGAGGTCGCCATTGCACTCGGCGTCGTCCTCCTCGTCCTCGCCTACGTAGTCAACCTGGTGATCACCGGTGTCCAGCAACAACGCCGCGTCACCTAGCGCCCCCAAGATCCAGATCCGCGACCTCGAAGTGTCGCGCGGGGGGCGTCGCGTCCTCCAGATCGACGACCTCGCCATTGCCGCGCGCGAGGTCAGCGTCATCATCGGTCCCAACGGCTCCGGCAAGAGCACACTGCTCGGTGTCCTCCAACTTCTCATCAAGCCCGACCGCGGCGAACTCCTCCTCGACGGGCGGCCCATGCGAGACGACCCCCTCGCGACCCGCCGCCGCATGGCTTCCGTCTTCCAGGAGGCGCTCCTCCTCAACACCACGATCCGCAAAAACGTCGAAACCGCCCTGCGCCTCCACAAGGTCCCCCGCGCCGACCGGCGTGCCCGCGCCGAACGCTGGCTCGACCGCTTCGGCGTCGGTCAGCTCGCCGATCGTCACGCCCGCGAGATCTCTGGCGGCGAGGCGCAACGGGTCAGCCTCGCCCGCGCTTTCGCCCTCGAACCCGAAGTCCTCCTCCTCGACGAGCCCTTTTCCGCCCTCGACGCTCCGTCTCGCGCCGCCCTGATCGACGACTTCGCCCATATCGCGACCGAGAGCCACGTCAGTGCCGTTCTCGTCACCCACGACCGCGACGAAGCCCTCCGTCTCGGGGATCGCATCGCCGTCCTGATCCAAGGCCGCCTGCGCCAGTTCGGCCCGCCGGGCGAAGTCTTCGGCGCCCCTGCCGACGAGGACGTCGCCGCCTTTGTGGGCATGGAGAACGTCTGGCCCGTCGACCTCATCGCCCACCGCGACGGCGTCGCCTCATACGCGCTCCGCGCCAGCCCCCAGCACGAACTCGAGGTCGCCGTCGATCACGCCCCCTTGCGCGCGCTCTTCGCCGTTCGCCCGGAAGAGATCACCGTCGCCCCCGCCCCCCTGGATGCCCAGGACGGCACCCCCAGCAGCGCGCGCAACCGCCTCGACGCAGTCGTGCGCTCACTCCAGCCCGCCGGGCCCGTCGTCCGCCTGGCACTTGAACTCGGCAAGCGCCTCGAGCTCGGCCAGGATCCGCCCCTGTCCATCGTCGCCACCGTCACCCGCCCCTCACTCGACGATCTCAACCTCAGCCCCGGCAGCGCCGTCTCCGTCACCTTTAAAGCGACCGCCGCCCACGTCATCGCGCAGGACTAAGCGTCGACCCCGAACTGCGCCGCCAGCTCCGCGCGGCTCGGCTCCGTCAGCACGTGTTCCCCGTCCACCAGCACCGTCGGCACCGATCGATTGCCCCGGTTCAGGCTCATCACCAACGCATCCGCCGCCTCATCCTCCTCGATGTCCACCGTCTCGTAGGCGATCGAATGGTCCTCCAAGAACCGCAGCGCGGATCGGCAGCTGCCGCACCAACTCGTCACGTAGACCGTCACGCCCCCGGCTTCCGGCATCTGAGCCCAGACCTTCCCCGGATGCGCCTGGCGGCCAGTGACCTGCGCCCGGGCTCCGGCCCGTCGGCTATTCTGCCCCCATGGTCGCACGACAAGCCCTCTCGACGCGGGACTTCCTACACGAAGTCCAGCAGGCCACCCTCGACGCCATCGACCCAAGCCTCGGTTCCCCCACCGCGAAGCGCGTCTTCTCCTCCCTGCAGATCCACTTCGGCGAGCCTCGGCTGCACTACGAAGTCTGGCCTGTCCGCAAAACCGGCCGCATCGAAATCGGACTGCACATCGAAGGACCGCAGGAGTGGAGCCGCCAGGTGGCTGCTCAAATCGCTGGCCTCGCCGACGACCTCCGCGCTGCCCTTGGCTCAGACTACGAGCTGGAAGACTGGACCGCGTCCTGGTGTCGACTCCACACCACGCTCCCTCTCACCCCCCTCACGGACGATCTCGCTTCCCAAGTCGCCGACGCCACTGTCGCCCTCATCCAGGCCGCCGAGCCCCTCCTCCACGACCTCGACCTGCCGCCGTTGGGACCAGCCGTGGAGCAGTCCCCCAGCGAGCGGCGCCACTGGCGCCGCAAGCGGCGTGGCTGAGGCCGTCTTGCAGCCGCCGACCAAAAAAGAAGGGCCTCCACGCGGGAGGCCCTGCTTGGCTTATTCAGCGAAACGCCGCGATTAGTACATCCCGCCCATACTGGCGGCCGCTGCCGCGGCTGCACTCGAGCCCTCTTCCGGCTTGTCCGTGATCAGGCAGTTCGTGGTCAGCACCATCGACGCGATCGAGACCGCGTTCTCCAGCGCCGCCCGGGTCACCATCGCCGGGTCGATAATGCCCTTCTCGATCATGTCCCCGAACTCGTCCAGGTCCGCGTCGTAGCCGTAGTTCTTCTTCCGGCTCGTCTTCACCTGTTGCACGATCACTGAGCCATCTTTGCCCGAGTTAATCGCGATTCGGCGCATCGGCTCCTCCAGCGCCCGCAGCAGAATGCGGACCCCGGTCGCCTCGTCGCCGTCCAGCTCGTCCCCGTCCAGCGCTCGCAGGGCCCCCACCAGCGCCACGCCGCCTCCGGGCACGATCCCCTCTTCCACCGCGGCACGGGTCGCCGACAGCGCGTCCTCCACCCGGTGCTTGCGCTCCTTCAGCTCCACCTCGGTCGCCGCGCCAACCTTGATCACCGCCACCGAGTTCGATAGCTTGCCCAGCCGCTCCTGCGCCTTCTCGCGGTCCCAGTCGCTCTTCGACTGGTCGTGAATCGCCCGGATCTCGTTGATCCGCGCGTCGATCTCCTTCGCCTCCCCGCGGCCTTCGATGATCGTGCTGGCGTCCTTCGTCGCCGAGAAGCGGCGCGCTCGCCCCAGCTCGGTGATCTCCGTTTGGTCCAGCGAACCGCCAAGCTGCTCGCTGATCACGGTGCCGCCCGTGAGGACGGCCAAGTCGCCCAGGTTGTCCTTCTGGCGGTCGCCAAAGCCCGGCGCCTTCACCGCGAGCACGTTCACCGTGCCGCGCAGCTTGTTTACCGCCAGCGTCGCTAGCGCCTCGCCGTCCAAGTCGGCCGCGATGATCACCAGGTTCTTGGTGACCCGCAGCACCTTCTCCAGCACCGGCAGAATATCGTTCACCGCCGAGATCTTCTTGTCCGTGATCAGGATGTACGGATCGTCAATGATCGATTCCATCCGCTCCGGGTTCGTCACGAAGTAGGGCGAGATGTAACCCCGATCGAACTGCATCCCGTCCACGTACTCCACCTCGTTGCGGATCCCTTGCCCCTCCTCCACGGTGATCACGCCGTCCGCGCCCACCTTCTCCATCACCTCACCGATCAGCTCGCCCACCGCCGGGTCCGCCGCGGAGATCGCCGCGACCTGGGCCATCTGCTCGCGGGTGGTCACGCGGGTAGCGTTCTTCTGAATATGCGTCGAGAGCTGCTCTCGCGCGTGCTCCAGGCCGCGCTTGAGCGCCATCGGGTTCGCGCCGGCTGCGACGTTCCGCATGCCTTCCGTCACGATCGCCTGCGCCAAAACCGTCGCCGTGGTGGTCCCGTCACCGGCGATGTCGTTCGTCTTCGACGCGACCTCTTTCGCCAGCTGCGCTCCGATGTTGTGGAACGGGTTGTCCAGGTCGATGTCCTTCGCGATCGTCACCCCATCGTTGGTGATCGTGGGCGCCCCGAAGGACTTCGCCAGCACCACATTGCGGCCCTTGGGCCCCAGTGTGATCTTCACGGCGTCCGCGAGCGCATCGATCCCCTCGCGCAACGCGTGGCGCGCTTCCTCGTCAAACAGCAGTTGTTTCGCCATTCGTAAACCTCAGCTGACTGTGCGCGAGCCCGAGCTC
>JAPUIR010000363.1 GCA_027296805.1 Chloroflexota bacterium
ACACGGCGACTGTCTCCAGAGTCCGCCGCCATAGCGGCGTCACCCCCGCCGACCCTGCACCGTTCGATGGTACAGGTCCAGGTGGCGGCGGCCCACCGCCGCCACATCGAACTCGCGCACGCGATCCCGCCCCGCGCGCCGCAAGCCGTCGGCCAGCCGTCCTTCCTCCAGGACCCGCGCCAGCCCCTTCGCGAGCGCAGCAGCGTCGTTGGTTGGGACGAGCACGGCCTCGCGCTCAGCCATCACGACGTCGGTGTAGCCGTCGATCTCCGTCGCCACGATCGGCGTGCAGGCCGCCATCGCCTCCGCCAATACGATGCCGAACGACTCCCCGCCTGTCGCGGGCGAGCAGAACAGGTCCGCGTGCTGGTAGTACGCGGGCAATGCCGCCTGCTCCACCTGCCCCACGAAACTCACGGCGCTCGCCAGCGGTCCCCGGCCCACGCGGGACCTGAGCCCCTGCATGGCCTTGTCAATCCGTCCCGCGACGATCAGATACACGTCGGGCTGTTCCGAGTGCAGCAGCTCGAACGCGCGCAGGAGGGTGCGCAGCCCCTTGCGCTTGTCCGCCCGGCCCACGAAGAGCACGTGGCGGCGGCCGAGCGGCATTGCCGGGGGCGGCGGCAGCGGCGCCGCGAAACGGGCCCTGTCGACCGGACAGGGGATCACCTCCGCAGCATCCGCGAAGGGGCGGGCCGCCCGCAGCGCGGTGGCGGACACGGCTGTGCAGGCGTCGAGGCGTCTGGCCCAGCGTCGGAGCAAGGGAGCCGCGAGCCGGTAGCCAAGCCGTCCCACCCGCTCCGATCCGTGGAAGGTGCCCAGCGTGGCGGCGTCGGAGCGGCGCAGAGCCTGGAGGGAGCCGAGTGGCATGAACGGCTCGTGGATGTGGATCAGGTCGTACTGGGCGCGTTGAAACGCCGCCCCGATTCGACGTCCGGCGCGGGGAGAGAGCGTGATTGGCACACGCGTTGCGCCCGCCCAGACCCGCCGGGAGCGGCCGATCACGATCCCGTCTTCCACGGTGGCCCCCGCGGCGGCGGGACCGATCAGGTCGACGCTGTGTCCCTCGCCGCGCAGCCAAGCGGTCAGCGTGCGCGCGTAGCTGTTGACGCCGCCGCTCGACGCCAGGTCGTACGGGGTGACCATCGCGATCTTCATCGGACGCCGGCCCCGCTCCCGCGCTGCGACCACTTCCGCCAGCGCAACCGCAGCGGCTCGACGACCGTCGCGCGCGGCGTCGCCGAGAGTCCCCGCACCTGCTGCGCGAGCAGACGCCGCGCTCCGATCGTACGCAGCGCTGGTGTCGGGCGCGTTTCGGCGACGGTCGTGGCGGCGAGCAGCGCGGCGCGCAGATCGTCGGGCGTGCGACCGGGGAAGCGCGTCACCGCGCTGCCGATGTACTCCACGAAATGGGCGTCGCTGCCACCGGTCTCAGCCAGGTGCCAGCGGGCACGGTTGAGGCGCCGGGCGCGGGGTTGGCGCAGCCTCGCAGCGGGAGTGGGGTTGGCCAGCTCGATCCCGGCCAGCGCGGCCGGGTTCTTGCGCAGCACCCGTCCGATCGAGCGCTCGCCGAGGCTGACGGTCAATAGGCTGAGCGGGTGCGGCACCACGGCCAGCCCGTCCTGTCGGGCGATCGCCTCCAGCGTCGCCTCCAGCGAGCGAAAAGAGGGCACCGGTTCCCGCAAGAACAGCCCCAGCAGGTGCCCCGCCCGAGTCGTGATCTCGATGCCGGGGATGATCTGCACGCGCGTGCCCAGGCGGGCGGCGATCTCGCAGGCCTCCGCCGCCCCCCGGAAGTCGTCGTGATCGGTGATCGCGATCAGGTCGAGCTCGGTCCGCTCCTCGGCGTAGCGCACGATCGCCTCTGGGGACGCGGTACCGTCGCTGCGCGCCGTGTGTAGCTGCAGGTCAGCCATGCCCAAGCGAGGAATGTCGAGGCGCGACGTTTCAGGGGTCATCGCGGTGTACCGCTGAGGGGCCGCGCCGCACCGCCCTCGTGGTAGGTCGTATCGCGGCAGGGCGCCCAGGGCGATTCGAACATACGCCATTGCTGGCAGTGTGCCGCGATCGGCGACTCTAGCTGTCGCATCACGTTGGCCAGGTTGGCCCGGATGTCGTTGGCGCGGTTGTCCGATCGCAGCAGGGGGTCGGCCGCCTCGAAGTGGACCCGGAAGCGGAGATCGTGCTCACGCACCGCCCAGCCCAGAACCAAGGCGGCATCGGTGCGCAGGGCCAGATCGACCGCGCCCGTGGGGAACTGCGCCAGGCGGCTCATGAAGGGCACGCAGACGCCATGCCCCTGGAGGTCGCGGTCGGTCAGGATCGCCACGAGCCCGCCCTTTTGCAGATGCGTGATGGCCTGCTTGACGCCCTCCATCGACACCCCCACGAAGGGCAGCCCCCAGCGTTCGCGGCGGCGTCTCATCGCCGACATGATGCGCGGGTCGGCCAGCGGTTCGACCAACGCGATCGCATCGATCTCGAGCGCGACCAGGGCTTGGAAGGCGACCTCGGGGTTTGAGAGATGCGCCCCTACGAGGATCACGCCGCGTCCGCCGTCGACCGCCTCTTGCAGCGTCTCCAGCCCTTCCACCTGCAGGCGATCGCGAAGGAGCTGCTGGGGCTCATGGCGTGGCAGCAGGGCGGTGTCCACGTAGTACATGGCGGTCTCTTGGAAGACCCCGCGCGTCGCGCGATCCAGCTCCGGCGGCTCCCAACTGGGCTGCAAGCGCTGGATATTGTTGCGCACGGTCTGACGCCGGCGCTCCGCCAGCGGCATCGCCAGCGGCGCCAGCGCCCGCGCGGCGCGGTAGATCAGCGACTCCGGCAAGACGGTGACGGCCAGGTCGATCAGCCAGAGGGCGATACGCAGCATCATCTCGTTTGACCTTGCTGGCAGCTTGGCATGCCCCGGGTGGCTGGGGCCATGTTCGGTCAGCCATGGTCCGAGAATCAGTCCGGCCGGCCCAAGTGGCTCGCACCGGCACTCGCGGGACTTGGGGGAGAGGTCTCGGCGGGCTCCAGGAAGAAGGGCCGGAACTGGTACCACTGATCGGGGGCCTGAGCGATCCAGCCGGCATGGACGTCGAGCACGCGCTGGGTGAGGGACTGGGCGTCGGCCGTGCGGTCGCCGCTGGGCGCGTAGTCGAATTCGAAGTCGACGAGGGGCCGAAAGCGGAAGGGGGGACCGGGCAGCCGCTGCAGGGCGAGCGGGATCACGCGCGCCTCGCTGGCGAGCGCGAGGCGGGCCATGCCATCCGGCAGACGACAGGGGGCGTCGAAGAGGCGCAGGTCGAGGCCGGGCTCCGCGGCGCCCAAGGGGCGGTCGAAGAGGACGCCCACGGCGCCTCCCCGACGCAAGGCGCGCAAGGCGCTGAGCGGCGCCCGTTCGACGTCGATTGGGATCATGCCAAGACGCCGACGGTTGCGCTGCAGTGCCCGGTCCAGGGCTGCGCTCCCCACCGTTTCGACGAGCACGTGAAAGTCGCGACCAGGCGTCACTGTGCGCATGCGAGCGGCAAGGGCGGCGCCGGCCACGTCCCAACTCCCGAAGTGCATCAGGGCAAAGAGAAGCGGGCGGTCGTCGCGCAGGATGGCGTCCATCAGCGGCCACTGCTCGGTGACCAGCGCGTCGAGGCAATCCTGGGCCTCGAGCCGTTGCAGACGGGCCTCGTCGATCAGGAGTTCGCCGTAGCGACGCAGTTGGCGCCGCGACCAATGGCGCAGCGTGTCGGGGTCGTCCGTCTGCAAGACGTGGCGCAGGTTGCGCTCCATGTGCCCCCGGCCGCGGGGCCAGGCGAGGTGGACGAGGTCCATCGCGCGGGCCGCCGTCGCGTAGGCGAGGCGGGCGGTCAGCATGCGCTTGTCTTTGAGACGGGGGGCTGCCTGTCTTGAGGTCGCTCGTGGAAACTCGCTTCGGCCCCTGTGCCCCCCTGCATGTTCGCGCCACGGGAGGTGGTGGTGCGTGGGGTGGCAGGAGTTGGAGAAGCGCACTGAGACTCTGGTGGCGGGGGTGGGGAGTCGCTACCGAAGCGACATTGGTTTCCCGGGGAGTGCAGAGGCACCGGCACTAGGCCTCGGGGCTTTCCTCGGCGAAGGCGGTGACCCCGTCGCGCGCCTTGTCGTCGGTCCACTGCTCCGGCGGCGACTTCATGAAGTAGGCGCTGGGGGCCAGCAGGGGTCCGCTGAGGTTGCGGTCGAGGCCGATCTTGACGCAGCGCACGGCGTCGATGACGACGCCCGCCGAGTTGGGGCTGTCCCAGACCTCCAGCTTCAGCTCCAGGTTGAGCGGCACGTTGCCGAAGGTGGTGCCCTCGATGCGGATGTGGCACCACTTGCGGTCCAGCAGCCAGGGCACGTGGTCGGAGGGGCCCACGTGGATGTCGGCGGGCGCGACCTCGTAGTCCATCTGGGAGGTGACGGCGTTGGTCTTGGAGATCTTCTTCGACTCGAGGCGCTCCCGCTCCAGCATGTTGAGGAAGTCCGTGTTGCCGCCGAAGTTGAGCTGGTAGGTGCGGTCGATGTGGACGCCGCGGTCTTGGAAGAGGCGGGTGAGCACGCGGTGGACGATGGTCGCGCCGACCTGGCTCTTGATGTCGTCGCCCACGATGGGCACCCCGGCCTTGCGGAAGCGGTCGGACCAGTACTCCTCGCGGGCGATGAAGACGGGGATGCAGTTGACCATGCCGCAGCCGGCTTCCAGGACCTGCTCCACGTACCACTTGGTCGCTTCCTCGCTGCCGACGGGGAGGTAGTTGATGACGACGTCGACTTCGCGCTCCTTGAGGATGCCGACGATGTCGGCGGTCTTGCCGGGGGCCTTGTCGATCAGCTCGGAGAGGTACTTGCCCAAGCCGTCGTGCGTCATGCCGCGTTCGACGGGGACGCCGAGGTGGGGCACGTCGCTGAACTTCACGGTGTTGTTGGGCTCGGCGAAGACGGCCTCGGAGAGGTCGGTGCCGACCTTGTTAATGTCGATATCGAAGGCGGCGACGACGTTGATGTCGGCGATGGTGTAGTCGCCGAGGACGGCGTGCATGATGCCGGGGATGTCGTCGCCGGCCTTGGCGTCTTGGTAGAAGTGCAGCCCCTGCACGAAGGACGACGCGCAGTTCCCCACCCCGATGATCGCGACGTTGATCTTGCCCATGTTGCGGGTACTTCCTTTTCAGCGTGCTGGGGGAGCAAGTGGTGCGCGGCTAGGGCCGCGAAGCCCGCGCGCCCGACCCAGCGACCGGGGTCGGCGAGTAGTTGAGTATAGCCCTGTGCTTATGTTCGAGCAGGGGGGCTTGTGCTTGGGCAGGGGGGCTCTAGTTGTAGGTCGCTCGTGGAAAGCTCGCTCCGGGCCCCGCTAGTTCGTGAACAGGGGGGTTGCACCCCCCTGAGACCCCCCGCATGTTCGCGCTACGGGGGGTGGTGGTGCATGGGGTGGCAAAGGTTGGAGAAGCCGCCGGTGGACCGGGTGGCGGGGCGAGCGGTGCCGCACATCATCCCCTCCCGGGAAGCTCCATTCTTCCCACCCACCCGCCCTGGTAATGGGGTTTCTGGGGGGAACCCCCCAGAAAACCCTTCTCTTTTTCTTCCGGGGTGGGGACCGAATCGGTGCACTAGAATGGGACCGTGACTCCCTCGTCTAGCCCGATTCCCGATCTCGCTGCGCTGCTCTCGCTCGCCCACGATCTAGCCGACGCGGCGAGGGAAGTGATCCGGCCGTACTTCCGCCAGCCCATCGATGTAGACCTCAAAGTGGACCACACACCGGTCACGATCGCGGATCGCGAGGCGGAGCGCGTGATGCGGTCGATGCTGGCAGATCGCGTGCCCGAGCATGGGGTGGTGGGGGAGGAATTCGGCGCCGATCGGGCCGAGGCGGAGTGGGTCTGGGTCCTGGACCCGATCGATGGCACGCAGGCGTTCTTGAGCGGTCAGCCGACGTTCGGGACGTTGATCGCGTTGTTACATAACGGGACACCAATTCTAGGATTGATCGATCAGGCGATCACTCGAGAGCGTTGGGTGGGCGCCCAGGGAGAGGGCGCGACGCTCAATGGAGCCGCGATCCAGACCCGGCTCTGCACCGACTTATCCACCGCCACGGTCTTCGCGACGTCCCCTGCGATGTTCCAGGAGGCGGATGCGGCGTGTTTTGAGCGGCTGTCAGAGAGGGCCAATCTGGTCCGCTACGGCTTGGATTGCTACGCCTACGGGCTGTTGGCGCTGGGATTCGTGGATGTGGTCGCGGAGTGCCAGATGGAGCTGCACGACTACGCGGCGCTGGTGCCGATCGTGGAGGCGGCGGGAGGCGTGATCAGCGATTGGCGGGGCGAGCCGCTCAAGATGGGGTCGGATGGGCGGGTGCTGGCGCTGGGAGACACCGCGCTCCAGATGGAGGCGCTGCGCCTTCTCGATGGCGAGCAGGCAGTGGAATAAGGCCGCAGGCACCGCCTGAGTACCCGTGGCGGCACCACGGTCGTCCGTGAGGGCTCGGTTGGTAGCTAGGCTGGCTGCCGAATGCGTCGCAGGACGGGCAGGCCGGTCTGCTTGTTCTCCGAGATCTCCATGCCATCTGGGATGGCATCGATCGCTTCCGGCCGGGCGTCCTTCGCAAAGTAATAGATGCGCTGTTCGCGGCCGTTCTTGAGGATGACGTCCTTGCTGTGCAAGTAGTACGTCTGGCCCCTGGAGTTGATGTGCGAGTACACCATGGTACCCCCCTTATGGATCAACCGTTCAATCGGTTGATCGAGTTCTGCCGCCTCTGGTATTCAACGCAAGCAGCCGGGTGCCCGTCAAGGGGGCGCGAGGACCGCTGTGCCCGACATAATTATACGCGAGTGAGGCAGCGAGCGGGGGCTGTGGAGGGCATCGGAGGGCATAGACCCATCTGGCAGTGCGTTGCCGGAGCCGATGCTACGGTGAGCCGGTGATACCGATTGACGCGTTTCGCGAGTCCGTGACCACCATTGGTGGGCGCACTCTGGCCTGGCTGGAGTGGGGGGGCGAGCGCCCCGAGCCGCCCGTGGTGTGTTTGCACGGGGCGATGGGTGGCAGCCATGTCTGGGACCAGATGGCGGCCCGGTTGGCGGGTGATCACCGAGTGATTGTGCCCGATCTGCGGGGGCATGGGGACTCGGATTGGGCCTCGCCGCCGGCGTACGGGCTGCGGGACTATCGAGCCGATCTGGAAGCGCTGCTGGAGCGGCTGGAGGTGAAGCGCTACTCGCTGGTGGCGCACAGTCTGGGGGCGCTGGTGGCGCTGATGACGGCGGGGGCGAATCCGGACGCGGTGCGCAAGCTGGTGGTGGTGGATATCGCGGCCAAGCCGCCGATGGGGCAGATCGAGCATCTGCGCGAGGTGGGGGAGCGGGGGCATCGTGTGTTGCCGGACTACGAGTCGACCGTGGAGGCGGCGCGGACGTTCCTGCCGGAGGTGGACGGTGAGTCGGTGTCGTGGATGGTGCCGTACCTGTTCAAGCGTGCGCCGGGCGGTCACGTGCCGAAGTGGGACCCGGCGACGTTGGTGGGGTTGGAGCGCTGGAACGTGGAGCCATGGCTGGCGCGGATCCGTTGCCCGGTGCTGATCGTGCGAGGGTCGGCAAGCTCGATGCTGAGCGAGACGGAGGCCGAGGCGATGGCCGAGCGGATCGATGCGTCGCGGCTGGTGACGATCGCGGGGACGGGGCACCAGGTGATGATGCAGGCGCCGGAGGCGTTTGGGGAGGCGGTGGAGTGTTTCCTGCGGGAGGGCGAGAGCGAGAGCGAGGCGGGCTAGGTCAGCTGGCTGCCGGATCGGGGCGAGGCAGTTGGTCGAGCCAGGGGCGCAGGGTGGCGACGAGTTCGGCGGCGGAGGCCGGATCGTGGAGGCGGCGACACCAGTTGGGCAGTTCGGCGATGGTGAGATTGGCTCCGCCGTTGCGCAGGAGGCCGATGAGCTGCTGGGCGGGACCGTTGAGGGTGGGGCCGGGGACGAGGGCGATGATGGGCTGCCGGGGCACTGCATCGCCGGAGGCGAGCCGGCCGGCGTAGTCGACCTGGTCCTCCCAGGCGACGGCGATGCTTTCGCGCCAGACTTCGAGCGGGGCGGCACGGTGCAGCTCCTGGACGATGCGCTCCCGCTCCTCGTCAGTGGCGCCTTGGGTGCCTTCCTGCACGGTGGCGGCGACAGTGCGGAAGACGACATTGTCCAGTTCACGGTCGGAGAGGTCGTTGATCTTGGGGCTGTCGCCGGCGACGAGGTCGCTGACGGCGTCGGTGATGGAGAGGGTGTCGAGGACGACGCCATCGACGGTCTCGGGGTGCTCGAAGGCGACTTGGAGGGCGATGAGGCTGCCGCTGCGGTTGCCCCAGACGACGGTGGGCGGGGCGTTGATGTCGGCACAGATGGCGGCGACGTCCTCCGCGAGGGAGCGGTAGTCGTAGGGGCCGTGTTTGTCGGAGCGGCCGCAGCCACGCACCTCCGAGAGCGCGATGAGGCCCAACTCCGCGAATTGACGGATGGCGGCGAGGGAGCCTTCGGCGGCCTGTAGGGCGCGTGCGGAGAGGGGGTGAGCGGGGACGACGCAGATGGAAGGCGCACCCGCGCCGAAGCGTTCGTATCCGACCCGGACGCCATCTGGAGCGAGGACCGTTTCATAGCTCACCGCTGCAGTTTATCGAGCGGAAGCGGCACGGCACATGGTCGTTACGAAATATCTTTTTCGGTGGTTTGGGTAGCGCGGGCGGGCGTGACTCCAGCTGGGCCGTGGGTTGCGGACGACGGTAGGAGCGGGGTCGGTAGGCTGGGGTGCGAGCTTGTTTGCGTGGCAGGGTTTGCGTGGCAGGAGACAACTTGACGGGATCGTCGATTCGGTGGGTGTTAGCCGTGTTTGGCACTCTGGTCGGTCTGGGGGCAGTGGCCGCCGTGGTGACGGCGGTGGTCTTGGTGCTGGCGACGGGCGGCGACTCGGAGGGGGACGCCGACGCGGCTCCGGGGGAGAGGTGGCTGACGGCGTTGGTCGATCCGAACGCGCCGTATTTGCCGATTCTGGCGAACGCGGAGTTCGCGGCCGGACCGAACCGTGTGAGTTTCACGGTGACGGATCAGCGTGGGCTGAGCGTGGGCGATCTGCTGGTGTCGGTGACGCTGTTCGATTTGCGGTCGCTGACGCCGGAGCAGTCGCCCGTGGCGGTGACGACGGTGGCGGCGGAGTTCATCGATTACGCCGGGGTGACCCCGGTGCCGGGGGCGCACACGCACGCGGAGGGATCGAGTGTGTCGGACGGCGCGCACTTCGTGGGGGTTGGGGTGTACGTGGCACAGATCGAGCTGCCCGCAGCGGGTCTGTGGGGGCTGGAGTTCCTGATCGACGATGGCGCGGGGGATGTGCAGGAGGTGTTGTTCCGGCTGGAGGCGCGGGCGGAGTCGGCGGCGCCGAATTTGGGCGACGCGGCGATCGGGCTGCGGACGCCGACGCTGGCGGATACGCCGATCGAGCGGCTGACGTCGGACGGGGCGCCGGAGCCGGGGTTGTACCAGTGGAGTTTGGACGAGGCGCTGGCGCGGCCACGGCCGCTGCTGTTGATCTTTTCGACGCCGGGCTACTGTCACTCGCGGACCTGCGGTCCCAGTCTGGAGGTGGTGAAGGCGGTGTGGCGGGAGCATGTGAGGAGCGTGGACGCGCTGCACATTGAGGTGTTCGCCAACCCCGACGAGCCGGAGGATCTGCGAGAGGCGGCCGCGTTCGATGCGTGGTCGCTGCCGAGCGAGCCGTGGATTTTCGTGATCGATGGAGCGGGCCGGATCTTCTCTCGCTATGAGGGGACGATTACGGCGGCGGAGTTGCAGCGGGACGTGGCGGCGGTGCTGGAGGCTGAGGGGTCGTAGGGCTAGAGGTAAGGCTCAGGCGAGGGCTGGGGTCGCCCGGTGTTTGTCGGGTGCGTTGGCGGCTGGCATGGAGGCGGCGGAGGCAGCGCTGGAGGGCGAGTTCAGAGGCGGCGAGACGATCTTCGATGGTGTGAAGGCGCGCGCGGCGGCCCGTACGGCGAGGTCCGATGAGCCAGGACCACTGGGCAGCGGCGGCGAGGAGGCTGGCGAAGGCGGTGGCGAGGGCGGCGATGCTTGCGGGGTCCATCAGGCGAATCGTCCAGGGGCGGTGCGCTCGTCGATGCGCTGGAGCGTGGCGGCGGCGTCGGGCGCCGATGCGCCGAGGGAGCACTCGAT
>JAPUIR010000364.1 GCA_027296805.1 Chloroflexota bacterium
TCGATGTGCGTTCGCCGCAGTTCGGGCAAAAGCCGTGCCGTGCGTGCCAGTCGATCTGCGCCTTGCTCTGCGCCGCCATCCCCGCATCCGTCACCGACATCCGCTGCGCGATCTGACGCAAGTCAGAGAACTCCGATGCCCCCAGCCGTTCGATCACCGGCGCGGGGTCTTCCAGCGCCGCTACGTTGATTGCGAAGTGCGCCACCCCGTCCAGCAGGCCCAAGAGCACGGGCCGGGTGCCCGGGTTGGCGAACTCCGACAGATCCGGCCCGCCCCAGGCGAGCCTCACCGGATCCGCCGCATGAATCGGGAGGTTGAGCCGCCAGAGCGGCAGGACGCGGGTACTGGCCTCCGAGAATCGGTCTTCCAGCCAGGCGGAGTCGCGGCGTTCCACGGCGGCGCGATCGAGCGGGTTGCCGGCGAAGGTATTAAGAGGGGTCATCGATCAACAGGACGGCAGCCACGTCGTCTGCGCGATGTGCAGGCGCAGACTGCGCGCGGACTCGTTCTGCGTGATTGCCCGGATTGTGGCGCTCTGCTGCTCGCTTGCCTGTGGGTCGCTGCGCGTGTATGCCTCGGCGTGCCAGTTCACCTGCGCGATGCCCCATTCGTCCGTCTCGATCTCCAAGGCACGCTTCTTCTCCGCGCCGAGCCCGCCCGAGCCCTCGTCGATCACGAACTGCACGGCGGCCTCCGCCAGCGACCCTTCCGTCGCGGAGACGGCCGCGTTCAGCATGCGGTAGCCGGTCTCTCCGGTGTCAGCGGGTGTCAACGAAACCTGGACGCTGTCTTCGATCATCGCGCCAGAGTCTACCAGCACCCCCGCTGCGTACCAGCTTGCCAACCAGCGCGGCGCCAGACCCCTAGGCCGCCCCGCCGCGCGGTCCCGGGTAGTTCGCCCGGACCCACTCCACGAACGTGCGCACCGGCTCGCTCAGCTGGCCGACCGGCTGATGGATCAGGTACAGCGGCCGCAGCAGCCGTTTCCCGCGGATCCGAACGACCGCCACCCGGCTCTCGTCGTGGTGTTCCAGTGCACGGTACGAAACCCAGCCGATCCCTTGCCCCTGCTCCACCGCCGCTGCTACCGCCTCCGTCGTGCTCAACACCATCGCGGTCTTGTGACTCGGCAGCGTCCGCTTCTCGCCGACCAGCGCCTCCATGACCACGTCGCGCGTGCCGGAGCCCTGCTCCCGCTCCAAGAAACGCTCGCCCTCCAACTCATCCAGCGGCACCGATCGTTGCCCCGCGAAGCGGTGCGTGCGCGGCACCGCCAGCACCACCTCATCGTGGGCGAAGACATAGTGTTCTAGCTTGGGGTGTGGCTTCTGGATCCCCACGAATCCCGCGTCGAATCCTCCAGCCGAAACGTCCTGCACCACGGTCGCCGAGTCCGTGATCGCGATCTCCGGCTGCACGTCCGGATGCTGGGCCGTGAACGCGCCCACCATCGATGGCACGAGGTACTGCCCCGGCGTCGTGCTGGCGGCGATCCGCAGCACGCCACTCAACGCGTCCGGCGTCGATCGCAGCTCGTCTTCCAGCGCCCGCAGCGCCCGCATCGTCTCGCGTGCGAACCCCTCGAATTTCTGCCCGGCCGTCGTGAGCGACACCCGGCCCCCCGAGCGCGTCAGCAGGCTCTCGCCCAACTCCTCCTCCAGCCGTTGGATCTGGCGGCTCACGCCCGGCTGCGATCGATGCAGCCGCGCCGCCGCCCGTGTGAACGACCCCTCGTCAACCACGGCTAGAAACGAGTCGATCTGCGCGGTCTCCACTGCTTCCCCCATGCCTGACCCGCATCGATTCGACTCCAAGCATAGGACCGACGCATCGCCGGAGCCATCGTGGGAGATGCCTACTCGATAGGGGGCCCGCGCGATCGGCGAAGGATGGAATTGGCCCACAGATGCGGATCGCGCATGGGGGAGGGGCCTGCTCGGGGCGGCCGACCTCGCAGGGCGCGATCGGTGCCAGTCTCAGCGCGCGCTGATCAGACGCTGCACTTCATCGATCGCTGCCAGCGCGTCGGTCTGTGCCCGATGCCGCCCGTACAGCATCGGTGCCAGCGCCTCGATCGCGTCGGCCAGCTCCGGATCCCGGCTGCGCAGCACCTCGTGCGCCCCATCCGCCGATCCCCCACCCGCGTTCCACACCGGGCGCAGCGCCTCCAGTACGAAGCACCCCCCGATCGCCTGGATCCGCTCCTCCCACGACAGCTCCAGCGCGTCAAGCGCTGAAGAGATCTCGCGGGCGCGATCAAAGGGCGTTGCCGGGCGGCCGTCCTTCGACTCAGCGAAACGCGCCAGGGCGCTGTCGAGCGAGAGCTGCTCGCGCGGGCCAGAATCTTGCCGCGACATACCGTGCTACCCCTCGAAGTCCCGCCGCCGTCCGAATCGTACCATCCTCACCACCTGGCGGCCCGCCTTATCGTCCCGACCCGCTCACAGGTCCACCAGCGACTTGATGTCCTGCTTCGCGTCCAGAATGCGCGACCACAGATCGCCAGACGCCCGTGCCCGGTCCGCGGCATTCCAGAGATTGAAGGCGAGGGGATCCACCCCCGCCACCTCATCCCAGCGCAACGGCATCGACACCGGCGCGCCCGGGTTCACCCGCGGCGAGTAGATCGCTGCCAAGCTCCTGATCCGCCCGTTCTGGTTCACATCGATATAGACCTTGCCCACCCGCTTCTCCTTGGGGAACTGCGTCGTGACCTCCTTCGGATGCGCGGACACGAGCGCCCCCGCGATCGTCGAGCAGATCGCACGCACCACGTCGTAGCGGAGGTTCCGCACGATCGGCACGAAGACGTGAATCCCGCTCGCGCCCGACGTCTTCACGAAACTGCGCAGCCCCGCTCCGTCAAGAATCTCCTTCAGCCACAGCGCCGTCGCCGCCGTCTGCTCGAACCCCTGCCGCGTCAGCGTGTTCTTCTCCACCACGCTCGATCCCTTCTCCGCGATGAACGGATCGAGGTCGAATAGCAGGAAATCGGGGTGGTTCAGCAGCGACGCCTCGATCTTCTTGCGCGAGT
>JAPUIR010000365.1 GCA_027296805.1 Chloroflexota bacterium
ACAGGGGCTGCCGCTGTGGAAGCGCGCGACGCTGCGAGCCTGGTCGTCGCGGCGGACGGTGGCGGCCGGGACGCGGGTGGCGTCAGTCTTGAGCGCGCCGTTGCGCTGGGGCGTCTTGAGCGGGCGGTTGCGGCGGGGTGAGGTGACGCCGCTGCCGGTGAGCACGAAGCGGACCCGCTGGCGCACCCCGCCCGCGATTCCGCTGCGGCCCGCGCGGGCGCGTCGTGCGGGGGCGAGCGCGCCGATCGCGGTCACCGGCGTCAGCGGTCGGCGGGTGCTGCTGTTCCTGCAATGTCTGACGGACCGGCTGCTGCCAGATGTGGCGGAGGCCACGGCCGCGCTGCTCCGGGCCGCGGGCGCGGAGGTGGTGATCCGGCAAGAGCAACATTGCTGCGGGCTGCCCGCCTACGACGGCGGGGACTGGGCGACGGCGCGTCGGATGGCGCGACAGACGATCGAGGCGATGGATGGGGTGGACGACATCGTGACGCCGGCTCCGAGCTGCGTGGTCGCGATGACGGAGGGCTATGCGCAGCTCTTCGCGTTGGATGAGGTGTGGGCGGCGCGGGCGAAGGGGCTGAGCGAGCGGGTGCACGACCTGGTGGCGTATCTGGCGGGACCAGCGCGCTTGCCGGACGGCGCGCTGGCGGCTGGGGATCGATCGGCGGTGACAGTGCATCGGTTCTGCCAGAGCAGCAACGTGCTGGGGGCGGGCGGGGCGGTGGAGGAGCTGATCACGCGGCTCTGTGAGGTGGAGGTGATTCCGCTGCCGGAGGCGGACGTGTGCTGTGGATTCGGTGGATTCGCGTCGGTGGAGCTTCCGGAGGTCTCGGCCGGGATCCTGGATCGGAAGCTGGATTGTGTGCGCGAGACAGGTGCGGCGACGCTCGTGACGTGTAATCCGGGCTGCGTGATGCACCTGCGGGGCGGTGCACATGCGCGTGGCGATGGCCCGCGCGTGGTGCACGTGGCGGAGTATCTGGCGGCGCGACTCCCAGCAGGGGATTCGGGTCGCGGAGCCTCAGGCGGGAAGGTCTGAAGGTTGGGGGGATGAAGCCGCGGAGGTCCGTGATTCAGTGGTTAGTTTCGGGGGTCTGTATGGTCCCGTATCACCAGAATCCGTGAGAGTGACCATTTCTGGTGTCACGGAAATCCGTGAAACGTTACACCCAAAATTCGCCATTCATGTGATTAGTTCTTGCGGGAGATCACCAAAAGTGACCACAGGGTGTAAGAACCGTAATATGTAGGCGACAGGATGGTCCAATGTGCAGGGAAGCCCGCCGGGGGCTGCGCTGCCGTGGATCGGGAGGGGGCGCGTCATGGTGATGCCCGCGGTTTCCTATGCGAAGACTGAAGACGGCGTCCATCTGGCGTACACGCGGTTCGGGAGCGGCCCGACGCTGGTGGTGGCAGGGTCGCCGATGCTGAGTTGTCATCAGCGGGTGCTGTCGAACCCGAAGGCGTTCACGTTCCTGAGGCTGCTGGCCGAGGATTACGAGCTGCTGCTCTACGACGAACGCGGGACGGGTTCTTCGGGGGGGCTGATCGAGACGCGAACGACGCAGACGGACGCGAACGATCTGCAAGCGGTGCTGCGGGCAGCGGGGACGAGCAAGGTGAAGCTGCTGGCGGCGTTCACATCGACGCCGGCGGCGTTGGAGTGGGCGGCGGGGCACTCGGAGCTGCTGGACCGCATCGTGCTGTGGTGTCCGGTACAGCACGTGGGGTCGGTGCTGGAGTCTCCACGGGCGCGGGCGATTCTCGGGATCTGCGAGGTGGACCCGGACTTGGGCTTCCAGGTGCTGATCCACTCTCTGGCCGGGTGGGAGTCGGGGCAGTTGGGGGAGTGGATGACGGCGCTGTATCGGGACTCGATCGGAGTGGATGGGCTGAAGAAGCTGCGCATGCTCCGGATCGACACGGAGACGCTGCGGAGGGTCACGACGGAGACGTTGGTCATCCATCCGAACCGCTCTCAGCTGGTGGATGTGGAGGGCTGCCGGCGCTTGACGGCGTCGATGCCGAACTCGCGGATGATGCTGGTGGATGCGGAGTCGATCGCTCCCTATGGGGGCGACGTGGAGGAGACGACGCAGGTGATTCTGGAGGCGCTGGCGCAGCGATCGAAGACGAGCGAGATCCGGGTGCCGGGCGAATGGGCGATGGCGGCGGACATGGTGGCCGATCCCCCGCTGACGCCGCGTGAGCACGATGTCTTGCAGTTGATCGCTCACGGCGACGCCAGCAAGGAGATTTCGGCGCAGCTTCAGATCAGTGTGAACACGGTGGACCGGCACATCTCGAACATTTATCGGAAGCTGGGCGTGCGGGGGCGTGCACAGGCCGCGGCGTTCGCCGTGAAGCAGGGCTTCGGTTAAGGGCCTTGGCAGGCGGGGGCTAGAGGCCAAGCGAGGTGAGAGGGCGGCCCGGCGCACGCCGGGCCGTTTTGGTATGGGCGGCGTGCGCACATTCGCCCCAGCGGCCCGAGGAGCGCACATTCGCTCCAGCGGCCCGGCGAGCGCGCATTCGCTCCAGCGGCGCGGCAAGCCCGTAATAGTTACCATGCGCGGCAGCAAGGCATTTGAACGAGGTGTCCATTCATGCGAGCCGCCGTCCTTTATCAAGCCAACTCGCCGTTGCAGATCCGCGATCTGGAGCAGGAATCGCCCAAAGCAGGCGAGGTCCTGGTGCGGGTCGGTGCAGCGGGGATCTGCGCCAGCGACTATCACGTGATCCAGGGAACGGCGGCGCTACCGCTGCCCTGCGTGCTGGGACACGAGGGCGCGGGGACGGTGGAGGCGGTGGGCGCGGGGGTGAGTGTGGTGAAGCCGGGGGATCGCTGCATCCTGTCGTTCGTGTCGAACTGCGGGCATTGTCGCCAGTGCCGGGCGGGGCAGCCACAGCTCTGCGACACCAACGCGGCGACCGGGGCGCGCCAGTTCGATGGGAGTGTGCGTCTGCGCGATGGGGAGGGCAACGAGGTCTACCAGATGGCAAAGATCGGGGTGTTCGCGGAGCAGTTGGTGGCGCCCGCGCAGGCCTGCTATCCGATCCCGGACTCGGTGCCGATGGAGGTGGCGGCCCTGATTGGGTGCTGCGTGACGACCGGCGCGGGTGGGGTCTTCCATCAGCCGGGGATGGAGCCGGGGGTGTCGGTGGCGGTGATCGGTTGCGGGGGTGTGGGCTTGAACACGGTCCAGGCGGCTCGGCTGATGAACGCGTCGCAGGTGATCGCGGTGGATGTGCAGGACCACAAGCTGGAGTTCGCGCGCGGGTTCGGAGCGACGGAGGTGGT
>JAPUIR010000366.1 GCA_027296805.1 Chloroflexota bacterium
CACCTGTCGATTCACGACGTTCCGTGGCAAATACCCCCGCAGCACGTCCGCCGCCGCCTCCCCCACCCTCGACTGCAACAGCAAGACCGACTCGTCCGAGTAGTACGCCGAGTGCGGCGTCGCGATCACGTTCTCGAATTCCAGCAGCGGGTGGTCCTGCTGCACCGGCTCAGGATCCCACACATCGACGCCGGCCCCCGCAATCCGCTCCTCCTTGAGCGCCTCGTACAGGGCCCGCTCGTCCACGACGCCGCCTCGGCACGTCGTTACCAAGTACGCCGACGGCTTCATCAGCGCCAGCTCCTCCGCGCCGATCAGCCCCCGCGTCTCATCGTTCAGCGGCGTGTGGACCGACACATAGTCCGACCCCGACAGCAGCTCCGTCAGCGACACCAGCTCCACCCCCTGCTCGGTTGCCTCCCCCTCTGCGATATACGGATCGCACGCCACCACCTTCAGCCCGAACGCCTGCGCGCGTACCGCCGCCGCCCGCGCGATATTCCCGAACCCCACCAACCCAATCGTCTCCCCCCGCAGCTTCCCCGACGGCGGCAGCGGCTGGCGCTCACCATTGCGCGCCGCGTTGTTGTGGAGCACCAGCTTTCGATTCAGCGCCAGCACCATCGACACGGCGTGCGTGGCCACCTCGTCGATGCAGTAGTCCGTGATGTTGCAGACCACGACCTCGTTGTCCGTCGCCGCTTGCAGATCGATGTTGTCGAAGCCGATCCCGTAGCGCACGATCACCTTCACGCTTGGGCAAGCCGTGAACACCTCGCCTCCGACGGGCTGCCAGCTCGACAGGATCCCGTCGGCCTCTCTCGCCGCTTCGATCATCTCCTCGGGCGTCTTCGCGCTTGCCGACACCAGCGCCGCGTCCGCCTTGGCCAGCTCCGCCTCCTCGCGCGGATGCGCCTGCCCGCGCGAATCGATATGGACCACCGTGTACGTCGACATGATCGACCCCTGTCCCGAGAGACTATTGGCGCGTGAGACTACAAGCGGAGAGGTTACAGGTATGTCTGGATACGCGACGTGGGTTCGTTCTGCAGCACCGCTTTGAGACGACGCCCGTCCGGCGTGATCCGGTAGCGACGCCCGCGGTCGTCCTCCGCCGGTTCGTTTGCCTCCCGCGAGATCAGGCGCAACGACTCCAGCCGGATCAAGCTCAGCCGCACCTGATCGTCCGTCACCGTGGCGCGCCCGCTCATCGCCTCCTGGATCAGATCGAGCGCCGCCGCCGACTCGAACCGGATCAAATGCTTCAGCACGATCTGCTCCACGACGTTGATCTCGATCTGGATCGGCTCGCGCCTCTCGCGGCGGACCAAGTTCCACAGTCGTTTGAACACGGACTTTAGGCCTTCAGATACGCCTCGATATCGGGGCCGCCCTCTGTATAGACGATCCCCGCATCCACCAGATCAGCCACGGCCGCCTCATCGAGATCCAACAGCTCCTCCAGCACCGCCGCCGAGTCCTGTCCGAACGCCGGCGCCGGCCCCGTCACTCCCGCCGGTGTCCGAGACATGTGCTTCAGCGGGGAGTCCGCCATCCGCACCGTCCCGATCACTGGATGCTCCACCTCTGTAATCATCTCCCGATGTTGGATCTGCTCGTGGCTGACCGCCTGCCCGATGCTGTTCAGCGGCCCGATCGGCATCCCGTACGGTGCCAGTGCTGCGATCCATTCCTCGGTCGTCCGTTGCCGCATCGCCTCGAACAGGATCGGCTCCAGCTCCGCGTGGTTCTCCGTTCGCTTGTAGGACGTGTCGAAGCGCGGATCGTCGATCAGGTCCACCCGCTCGATCTCCGAACAGTAGAGCGCCCACTGATTGTCGACGCCCCAAGCCAGCGCCAAGACGAGCCAGCCATCCTTCGTCGGGAAGGCCTGGAAGGGCGTCGCCGAGGGGTGCCGCGTGCCCAGCGGGCCCGGCTCCGTGCCGGTCGCAAAGTACCGTGCGATCGCGTTCTCCAAGATCGAGATCTGGCAGTCCAGCATCGACACGTCGATCAGCTGCCCCTTCCCGCTCCGCTCCCGCTCGTGCAGCGCAGCCAGCACCCCGATCGCGGTGTACAGCCCAGCCGTGATGTCGCCGATCGATGAGCCCGGCCGCGCGGGGGGTCCCTCCGGGTAGCCCGTGATGCTCATGATCCCGCCCATCCCCTGCACCACGATGTCCAGCGCGGGCCGGTCCTTCCAGGGCCCCGTCTGCCCAAACCCCGACGTCGCCGCGTAGATCAGCCGCGGGTTCCGCGCCGAGAGCGCCTCGTAGCCCACGCCCAGCCGCTCCATCACGCCCGGCCTGAAGTTCTCCATCACCACGTCCACCCGCTCCGCGAGGTCCAAGAACAGCGCCACGCCGCGCTCCTCCCGCAGATCGATCGCCAAGCTGCGCTTGCCTCGGTTCACGCTCTGGAAGTACATGCTCTCGTGCTCGACGAACGGCCCCGTCGTGCGCGCGACGTCGCCCTGCGGCGGCCGTTCCAGCTTGATCACATCGGCGCCCAAGTCGGACAGCACCATCGACGCGTACGGCCCCGATAAGACCCAGGTCAGGTCCAACACCTTCACCCCATCGAGTGCGCCGCTCATGGTCGCGCCCCTCACAGGCTCCCCACTCGGTCGCGAAAGCCCGCCGCAGTCTATACCGGGTCCCTGGGCGGAACCGGTCTCCCCCCTTCGTCGTGGTGCACCTGGCGGGCTTCGTCTTCGGCCTCCACCTCGCCCTTGTCAGCGGCTTCACTACTGCCAGCGGCTTCACTACTGCCAGCGGCTTCACTACTGCCAGCGGCTTCGCCGTTGCCCACCACGCCAGATACGCCCAATATGCCCCCCCGCATACGCGACGAGCCACGAAGTCGGCGTCTAGCCCTCGTCCTCCTCCGGCAGCCCCAGCTCGCGCCGGCGCGGTGAATCGTTGGTCAGCTCAATACTCGTCGCGACGTTCAGCAGTGGCTCTCCCCGCACATAGCGTGCCAGGTTCTTCAGCCAGTAGTCGCCCGTCCGCTCGAACGCGAACCGGCTGTCGCCGGAATCGTGGGGCGTAATCGTGACGTTGGGCAGGTCCCACAGCGGCGAGTCCGACGGCAGCGGCTCCGGCGCGGTCACGTCCAAGACCGCCCCCCCGATCCGACCCTCGCTCAGTGCCTCCAGCAGCGCCTCCGAGTCCACCACGCTGCCCCGCGCCACGTTGATCAGCAGCGCGCCACTCTTCATCGCCGCCAACTCCGCCGCGCCGATCATCCCCTTCGACTCGTCGGTCAGCGGCACCGTCAGCACCACATAGTCCGACGACGCCAGCAGCTCGAGCAGCCGGCTCGGCTCCATCCGCTCGTCGAGGTTCGGGTCGTCCACCCCCGACCGCTTCGTCGCGATCACTCGCATCTCGAACGCCTTCGCCAAGCGCGCCACCGCCGCTCCAATCCCCCCGTAGCCCACGATGCCGATCGTCCGCTCGGTCAACTCCACGCTGTCGAGCGGCGTCCATGCATGCGCCTTCTGGTGCCCCGCGTGCGCGGCGAGGTTCTTGGCTTGGCTCAG
>JAPUIR010000367.1 GCA_027296805.1 Chloroflexota bacterium
GCCATGAGGTCATCGACCCCGGCCTCCGGGTTCTTCAGCAAGATCTTGATCGCTTCCGCGATCTCGCCCAGATGCTGCGGCGGGATGTTCGTCGCCATGCCCACCGCGATCCCCGTCGAGCCGTTGATCATCAGATTCGGCAGCCGCGCCGGCAACACCAGCGGCTCGTTCAGGCTGTCGTCAAAGTTGGCTTCGAAGTCGACCGTCTGCTTGTCGAGGTCGGCCAGCATCTCTTCGGCCGCTCGGCTCAGCCGCACTTCTGTGTAGCGCATGGCGGCGGGCGGGTCGTTGTCGATCGAGCCGAAGTTGCCTTGCCCGTCCACCAACGGGTAACGCAGCGAGAAGTCCTGCGCCATCCGCACCATCGCCTCGTAGACGGGAACGTCCCCGTGCGGGTGATACTTCCCCAGCACCTCCCCCACGATGCGGGCGCTCTTCTTGTGCGGCGCGTTGGGCCGTAAACCCAAATCGTCCATGGCGTAGAGAATCCGGCGGTGCACCGGCTTGAGCCCGTCCCGCACGTCGGGCAGCGCCCGCGCGACGATCACGCTCATCGCGTAGTCCAGATAGGACGTACGCATCTCGTCCACGATCTTGCGCGGTCGAATATTCTGCGTATCGCTGACCATGCGACGCCCCTCAGCCGACCCCACTCCGCGCCCTACAACTCGGCGCCGACGCGCGGGTCAGTAGGTCTCGTCCCCACCCCCCGCGACACGCCAGGCGCGATTACTCGTGCTGTAAGCGTCGCTGAGCTGGCTATATTCTATCAGGCCCCTGCCCCTAAAACTTGCCCGCCAAACCCGCCTGCGGCGGACAGAACACGGCGCGAACGTGGTCTCAGTCCGCGGCTGCTCTGAGCACCTCCGCGAGCGCCTCGGCGAACCCCTCCCGTGCACGGTCCACCACATCCCAGTGCGTCGGGATCGTGTTCGCAACCCCCTGGTCGATCAGGAAATCGCGCACCGCCGTCCGCCACCTGGGGGGCAGCGTGCAACCGTCCCAGGTCAGCGCCCCGCCCTGCGCCTGGAGCGTACGCTCCACCACGTCCTGCAGAATGGCCTCCTGCTCTACCCCCGCTGGATCGCCGACGTAGCCGTGCGGCGGATTCCCAGCAAACCGCGCGATCGCTTCGCCCGCCAACCGCAGCCGTGCGTCGAAAACCCAGCCGTAGACCGACCGCGGCACGGCCGAGACCCCGTGGATCGCGACGGCCGCCGAGCCGTCGGCCCGACGCCCACACTCCACCAGCGAGTAGCGCGCCCCTTCCGTACCGGCGATCAGCCGTAGCTGTGCGGGCGTCAACCATTGCAGCCAGGAATGAGTGGTCGCCCCGGGTTCGTGCACGATCGTCACCGGGACGTAGCCGTTGCGGACGGACAGGGACGCGCAGTACCCAATCGACGCGTCCCGCAGCGTGCAACCCAGCACCACCACCGAGTCGTCGTCGGGCACGGCCGGGCTGAACTTGTCCAGCAGTTGCCGCGGATACCCGTTCGATCCCACCGCCAGCACCGGCACCCGTCCTGCCAGCGGCGCGGCTTCGAATCCGTCCAGCGCTTCGCCCAGCGGAACGTTCCCCGTATCCAGCTCCACGGCCACGGCGTCCAACGTGGCCGCCTGCTCAGAGTGGGCCTGCAGCCCGTACACCTTCCCGGCCCGGTAGAGGTAAGGCCGGCGTTCCACGGCGGGCCGCCCGTCCGGATAGAGACAGGCTTGCTCCCGCAGCGACGGATACGCAGATGCTTCGATCGGAGCTCGCATGGCGCCTCATTCGTGCGGTTCCAGTGTGCAGTATCGATGCTGCTCGCCTCGTGCGTCAGCGACAGGCAGCCGATACGCTTCGCTCCGGCCAGGGCGAATGAGGAGGTCGACCCACGATGATGCGCTACCGCAAGCTGGGCAGCACCGGTCTGATGGTGTCCGAGATCGGCGTCGGTGGCGGCGGCCTGGGTCACGTCTGGGGCGCGACGAGCGACGAAGCCGCGCAGGCCGCCATCGACTTCGCTCTCGCTCAAGGCATCAACTTCTTTGACGTCGCCCCCGCCTACGGCGACGGCCGTGCCGAGGAGAACCTGGGACACGCCCTACAGGGCCGCCGTGAACGCGCCGTCATCGCGACCAAGGTCTTTCTCTCCAGCGACGACCTGACAGACATCGACGGCGCCATCGATCGATCGCTCACGCAAAGCCTGGAACGCCTCCAGACCGAGCAGATCGACCTCTTCCAACTGCACAACCGCGTCACCGCTCAGCGCGGCGACGCCAGGCGCTCCGTCGGCGTCGACGATGTGCTGGGCCCCGAAGGCATCGCCGCGGCTCTCCACCGCCTGCGTGATCAGGGCCAGGTCCGCTTCGTGGGCTTCACCGGTGTCGGCCATCCCGGGCAGGTCCGCCGCGTCATGCGAGAAGGCGGCCTGGACAGCGTGCAGGTCTACTACAACCTCCTCAACGCAAGCGCCGCGACCGAGCCGGCAGCTGGCTCCACACTCTGGGATCACGGTCGGATCCTGCCCCTGGCACGAGAGCTGGGCATGGCGGCGATCGGCATCCGCAACCTGGCCGCGGGCGCCCTCACCGGCGCTATCGACCGCGAGATCGACCCCGACTCCTTGATCGGCCGCGATTGGCAGCGCGGCCGCCGCCTGGAATTCCTCGGCCGGCGCGCCCCGCTCTCCCAGATCGCCGCTCGCTTCGTGCTGGAGCAGCCTGCCATCTCCAGCGTGGTACCGGGCGTGAAGGATCAGACCGAGGTGGCCGATGCTATCGCCAGTATCGACCTGCCCCCCCTCAGCCCCGACGAGCAGGCCCAGCTCGATGCACTCGCCGCCGACGACTTCGGCCTTCCGGAGCCGCCCGCCTCCATGATGTAGCTCACCCGCTGGCGACGCTCAGCGCACAGTTCCGCTCGGCTCGTCGCGTGATGACCGCCGTTCTCCTCCCTCCTCCTCTGTACGATCCCGTACCCACGTGCACCCGTTTGTTCGGACATGAGTCCACGTTCTCGCGGGATGTGCCAACGTGTGACGTATGGCACAATGTCCGGGTGTTGATTGGCACGTTTGGGCTGTGACTGTGAACCCTCCAGATATCCCCGGTGTCGTCATCAGCCGGCTGCCCGTCTACGCGCGTGCGCTCGCCCTGCTGCGGGCCGAGGGCCGGGAGGTCGTCAGCTCGCAGGAGCTCGGTCAGGAGCTAGGCGTCACTCCCGCCCAGATCCGCAAAGACCTCTCCTACTTCGGCCGCTTCGGGAAGCAAGGGCGCGGCTACAACGTGGGACTGCTCCTGGACCAGCTCCGCACCATCCTGGGCCTGGATCGAGAATGGCGTCTGGCCTTAGTCGGCGTCGGGCGTCTGGGGCAAGCCATCCTCGGCTACGGCGGTTTCAGCCCCCAGGGCTTCAAAGTGGTCCGCGCCTTCGACTCCGACCCCGCGCGGATCGGCACCGCCATCGATCACCTCATCGTGGAAGATGTCGCCGACCTCGAAGAATCCTTGCGCAACGACCCGGTCGATATCGGCATCGTGGCCGTGCCCGGCGACTACGCGCAGGAAGTGATCGACACCCTGGTCGCCAGCGGCGTGCAGTCGATCCTCAACTACGCGCCTATCGTCAGCCGCGTCCCGGCCGGCGTGCACCTCAAGCAGATCGATCCCGTACTCGAGCTGCAGAGCATGACCTATCACCTCAAGCGGCTACAGGATCAGGGTGGGCAGGACGCCTTGTCTTCGGGCAAGGCTTAGAACGGGTCCGCGCTGAGCAGCCCCTCATCCGACGGCAGGTTGCGCCGGATCACATCGAGGTACTCCAGCGACAGGGCCGCGCCCTGCGCCACGCACTGCAGCGGATCCTCCGCCACGTGGCAAGGCACACCCGTCTCCTCCGTCAGCAGCCGGTCGATGTTGCGCAGCAGCGCCCCGCCGCCGGTCAACACCATGCCCCGGTCGATCACGTCCGCGGCCAGCTCCGGCGGCGTCTTCTCCAGCACCGCTTTAATCGTCTGCACGACTGCCGCCAGCGGCTCTTGCAGCGCGGTCGCCACCTCATTCGAGGTCACCGTGATCGTGCGCGGTAACTGCGACACATGGTCCCGGCCCCGCACCTGCGTCCGCAGCGTGTCTTCGACCGGCAGCGCCGAGCCGACCGCGATCTTCAGATCCTCCGCCGTGCGATCGCCAATGATGAGGTTGTGCCGCCGCTTGATGTACGCCGCGATCGCCTCATCGAAACGGTCCCCCGCCACCCGCACCGATTCCCACACCACCATCCCGTACATCGAGATGATCGCCGCCTCTGTCCGTCCGCCGCCGATATCCACCACCAGGTTGCCTCGCGGCGTCGAGACCGGCAGCCCGGCCCCAATGGCGGCCGCCAATGGCTCCGGGATCAGGTGCGCGGGTCGTCTCGCTCCCGACTGCTCCGCCGCATCCCGCACCGCCCGCTGCTCCACGGGCGTCACCCCGGCCGGGATCGAGACCATGACCTCCGGCCGGATCAGGCTGAACCGCCCCGTCACTTTGCCGATGAAGTAGCGCAGCATCGCCTCCACGACGACGTAGTCCGCGATCACACCGTCTCGCATCGGCCGGATCACCGCGATCGACTCCGGGTTGCGCCCAATCATCGCCCTTGCGTCGGAGCCCACCGCCACCACCGCGTTATCTCTGTGCGCCAGTGCCACCACGCCGGGCTCCTGCAGCACTACCCCCCGCCCCTTGATCGCGACCAGGATGTTGGCTGTGCCCAGGTCCACGCCGATTTTCTTGCCGAACACTCCAGCTCCTCTGTGTCTGCTGCGCATGGAATCACGACCAGCGGGCCCACGCAGTGTATCGAAGCCGGACGCCATCGCGAGCGTCGGGTGTTATCCGCCTAACGCGGCCGGCGTCATCACCACGATCTCGGCCCCCAGATCAGCCAGCTTCTCCTGGAAGCGCTCGTAGCCGCGCTGCAGGTGGCCGGCATCGTGCAACTCCGTCGTCCCTTCCGCTGCCAAAGCCGCCATCGCCAGCGACGCTGCACTGCGGATGTCACGCCCTTCGACGCGGGCGCCGTGCAGCGCCGTCGGGCCGGCCACCGTCGCCGTCGATCCGCTCACCGTGATCCGCGCGCCCAGCTTGCACAGCTCGTCC
>JAPUIR010000368.1 GCA_027296805.1 Chloroflexota bacterium
GCTTCGATCGACGGCAGCCCCGGCGACGCGATCGGTCCGGGCGGCAGCCCCAGCACGACGTAGGTGTTGAACAGCGACTGGTGGGTCAGATCGTCCGCCGTCAACTCCCCCTTCCAATAGCCAAAGGTCTCCACCGTGGCTGGATCGTCGGTCAGGGCGTACTGCACGGTGGGGTCGGCCTGCAGCGGGATCGCGCGGTCGATGCGGTTCCAGAAGACCGACGCGATCGTCGGCCGCTCCGCGGAGACGACCGCCTCGCGCTCCACGATCGACGCCATGGTGATCACGTCATGCAGGCTACGGCCAGTCGCGCGGGCCGCGCTGGCCAACCGCCCCCCGACCTCGCTGTCGAAGCGCTCCAGCATCGCCCGCACGATCTGGTCCGCGGTCGTCCGGGCCGAAAGCCGATAGGTGCTGGGGAACAGGTAGCCCTCGATACTGGTTCCCGCTGGGCGGCCGGCGGCCAGCGTCCCAGCCCAGTTCTCGGGCGTCCGCGTCGCGATCAGGAAATCGACCGCCGGCACGATGCCCAAGTCCTCGAGTCGCTCAGCGACCTGCTCCAAGCGCAGCCCTTCCGGCGCTGTGAACACCACGGGTGCCGTAATCCCGGCGCGGATCCGCTCGATGATCTCGGTGGTCGACAGTCCGTCTTCGAGGTCGTAGGTGCCGGCCGCCAGATTCGACTCGTAGCCGAACAGCGCGACCAGCGTCTCGAAGCGGGCCGGGGAATCGATCACCCCCGCCGCGAACAGCGCCTCACCGATCGCGCGCGCGCTGTCCCCCTCCGACACCACCACGGTCGCCGTCAGCGGCGAGAGCCGCTGGCCTGCGCCGTCGCTCTCACGTGCGTTCGTGGCGACGCCCGGCACGTCCAACGAGAGCAGCACCGCCAGGGCCACGAACAGCAGCGCGACGCCCGTCGCCCCGGCCCAGATCCAACGCACGGCTCAACCCCTCCGGCTCGCACTGGCTTCCTGATCGAGCCAGCGCTGAAGGATGTTGGCCGCGGCGAGAGCATGCTCCTCGACCCGTCGCTTTTGGTGTTGTGCGACCGTCGTGCGCCCCCGTCGTCGTCGCTGGGGTGGCGGAGCGGGAGGCGGCAGTGGGTTCGTGAAGCGTTCGCTGACCACGACCGCGGGCAAGCCAAGCGCCGCCGCGAGCCGCTCCCCCAGTCGCCGGAAGCTGCGCGCCTGCGCGTCCTCTTCCCCCTCCTTGTTCAGAGGGACACCGACCACCACCAGCGTCGCGCTTTCGGCGTCGAGACGCTCCGCGATCGCAAGTGCGCCATCGTCCTCCTCCGCGCGGCGGTCGATGGTAAGCAGTGGCAGTGCGAGGCGGCGATCGTCGTCAGACACAGCGACGCCGATCCAGCGTTCGCCGGGATCGAGCCCCAGCACGCGGCCGCGCACGCTCTCCGCGTGGGCCAAAGATGCCTCTCCCTAACCGCCCCGTTGCGCCTCTACGATACCCGCCACGGCGCTGAGTGCCTCGTCCAACTTCGATGCGTCTTTCCCGCCGGCCTGGGCCATCTGCGGCTTGCCGCCACCTCCACCCCCGGCCAGCTTGGCGACCTCCCGGATGATGTTGCCCGCGTGCAGGCCGCTCTCCGCCAGGTCCGGAGTGACCATTGCCACGAAGAGGGGGCGATCGTCCGGCACCGCGCCCAAGACAACGACGCCGCTGCCAAGCTGGCGCTTGACCTCGTCGCCCGCCTCCCGCAACGCATCCGCCGATGTGACATCGACCCGGCTCACGACCACACTGATCCCTCCCACATCTTGCGCCTGCTCGGCCAGACCGGCGGCCGAGCCCGAGCTCGCCTGCCGCTCTACCTCGGCCAAACGACGGCGAGAGTCGCTCAGTTCCGCTTGCAGCGCCTCCACCCGCGCCGCCGCCTCCAGAGGCGTGCTGCGCACCAGCGCCGCGACGGAATCGAGCGCGGCCAAGCGCTCCGCCCGCCAGCCGTCGGCCACCGCGCCCGTTACGGCTTCGATGCGACGCAGACCGGCGCCCACGCTGCCCTCCGAGACGATCTCGAACCCGCCGATGAAGCCGGTCCGCGGCGCATGGGTGCCGCCGCAGAGCTCCTTGCTGAAGCAGTCGTGCACATGCGGATCCGGGTCGCAGATCTCGACGACGCGCACATCGGTGGCGTACTTCTCGCCGAAGATCGCGGTCGCACCGACATCGAGGGCGTCCTCGTAGGACATCTCGTTCGTCTCGACCGGGATGTCATCGCGGATGCGCGCGCTGACCAGCGTCCGCACCTCCGCCAGTTGGTTCGCGTCGGGTTGCTCGGGCTGCGTGTAGTCGAAGCGGAAGCGATCCGGCGCCACCAGCGATCCTGCCTGACGCACATGGTCGCCCAGGACTTGGCGGAGCGCCGCATGAAGCAGATGGGTCGCGGTGTGATTTCGCATTAGACCGTGCCGGCGCTCGAGATCGACCCCCGCGTTCACGCTGTCCCCGGTCGCGATCGAACCCGTCCGCACGACGCCGATGTGCACGATCAAATCGCCTTGGGCTTGCGTGTCCCGTACCTCGACCTCGCCTTGCTCGGCCTGCAGCAGCCCGGCGTCGCCCATCTGGCCGCCGCCTTCGGGGTAGAACGGCGATCGCGTGAGCACCACATCCACCTCCTGGCCCGCCTCCGCGCGCGGGACCACCTCGCCATCCACGACGATCGCCAGGACGCTGGCCTGATCCTGCGTGCCGCTGTAGCCGGAGAACTCGGACTGCCCTTCGATGGACGCGAACACGGCGGCTTCGCTGCCCTGCCGGAAGTCCCGGCCGGCGCGGCCGCGAGCCCGCTGCTCCGCCATCGCGGCCTCGAAGCCCTCGGCGTCGAAGCCCAGGTCGTGTTGCGCGGCGACCTCGCGGGTCAGCTCGGGCGGAAAGCCGTAGGTGTCGTAGAGCACGAAGCCGATCTCGCCCGGGATCGCGGCCGGAGCGTCGTCCGGTAGATCCGCCAGGATGCGGTCGATCGTTTCGCTCAGCGAGCGCGCCCCAGCCACCGTCGAACTCGCGCCGCCGGTCTCGCCCGCCAAGCGCGGGATAATCAGGCGCTCCAGGAGATCCTGGCCGGTGGCGAGAGTGCGGCGGAAGCGCTCCTCCTCTTGATTGAGAATGCCGTCAGTCAGGGCGGCCTGCTCCCGGATCTCGGGGTAGACATCGCCCATTTCGTCGCGCACCTGCGCCGCGACATCGACCAGGATCGGATCCTGAATGCCCAGCGATTGGGCCATGTACAAGGCCCGCCGAATCAAGCGGCGCAGGACGTAGCCGCGCCCCTCGTTGCTCGGGATCACACCGTCCGAGACGAGGAACGTCATCGCCCGCCCATGCTCCGCGATCACCCGTAGCGCGCGCTGATCCTTCTCCGACGCCGTCTTGTGGTCGCGGTCACACCGCGCGCCGATGAAGTTGAGCAGCGACGCGAAGAGGTCGGTCTCGTAGACCGAGGTCGTGTCCTGCAGCATCATCGCCCAGCGTTCGAGTCCGGCCCCGGTGTCGATGTTCTCCTTGGGCAAGGGCGTCTTGCTGCCGTCCTTGAGGCATTGGAACTGCATGAAGACCAGGTTCCAGATCTCCAGCCAGCGATCCTCGTTGTCCGCGGGGCCCTCGTCGGGTGCGGCGGGGTTGGGCTGCATGTCGTAGTGCAACTCGGAGCAGGGGCCGCAAGGGCCCTCCTCCCCGGCGTACCAGTAGTTCCCTTGGTCGGCTCCGTAGCGGAAGATGCGGTTCTCGGGCAAGCCCACGTCGTCCCGCCAGATCGCGTAGGCGTCGTCGTCGTCCGTGAAGACGGTGACGGCGAGACGATCGGCCGGCACGCCCATCACCTGGGTGGTGAACTCCCAAGCCCAGGTGATCGCCTCCCGCTTGAAGTAGTCGCCGATCGAAAAGTTGCCCAACATCTCGAACATTGTCAGATGGGTGGCGTCGCCGACCTCATCGACGTCGGTCGTGCGGAAGCACTTCTGTACCGATGTGAGCCGGGGGTTGGGCGGCTCCGCCTGGCCCAAGAAGTAGGGTTTGAACGGAACCATGCCTGCGCTCGTAAAGAGGAGCGTGGGATCGCCTGGCGCAACCAGTGGAGCGCTCGCCACGGCCTGGTGAGACTTGTCGACGAAGAAGTCGGTGAATGCTCGCCTGATCTCGCTGGAATGCATCGCCTATCCCGAAAACTACCTAGATCGCACGAAAAACGCCCACGACGGGAGGGCAGCGACTCGCTCCCCGTCTCGCTTGAGGGCCACGCAGCCAGTATAC
>JAPUIR010000369.1 GCA_027296805.1 Chloroflexota bacterium
GTTGATGAAGAGCTTGGGCAGATCGTTGGACGCCATCCAGTCCCCCGCCGCGGTGACGACTTCGACCGTGTCGGCGGGTTCGCCGTCGATCGGCAGCTCCCGGGGCCAGGTCAAGGTGGGCCGACGGGTCTCGCCGCCCTCCAGGTAGGGCGCCCGATGGTGGTCCAGCGTCTCCGCGTCCAGGCCGCCGCGCACGTTGCCCAAGATCTGCTCCACGAAGACGTTGTTCTCCAGGATGAGCTCTTCGCCCACGCCCTCCGTGCGGAAGTTCTTGAACAGATCGCCGCCCACGAACTCAGACCAGGACATCGCGCGGAAGATGGCCTCCATGTAGCAGATGCCCTTGATGCGGTCGGGGTGCCGCAGCGCCCAATCGACGCCGAGCGTCGATCCCCAATCGTGAATCACGATCGTGACGTTCTGATCCAGGCCCACCGCGTCGAACCAGGCGTCCAGGTATCGACGATGATCCGCGTAGCGATACTCCCCACCCGGCTTGCCCGACTGCCCCATGCCGATCAGGTCCGGCGCCAAGCAGCGCGCGCGATCCTGCAGGTGCGGGATGATGTTGCGCCAGAGATAGGACGAGGTGGGGTTGCCGTGCAGAAACACGATCGGGTCGCCCTGACCAACGTCGATGTAGGCCATCTCGCTGTCGAGCAGCGTGACGCGCTTGCGCTCGAAGGGGTCCGCCGCCGAGATCTGTTCCTCTGCCATCCGCTTCCTCCTGCCCGCGCCGCGCCGCTGTCAGAGTGCGCGCTGCTGCTGTGGCGTTAGCCCGTCTTGGCGTCCAGCAGCGACGGCTGCGCCTCCCCACCGTTCTCCTCCACCGCCCGGATCTCGATCATGCGGCGCTGGCTCCACGACTCCCAGACCGCTTCGATGAAACGCATGTAGCGCACCCCGTCGTGAAAGTTCGTCAGATTCACGGGTGCGCCATCGCGCACGGACGCGACGAAGTCCGCCTCCACCTGCCAGCCCCGATCGGTGCCCTCATCCGGCTCGATCTCCACCATTTCGGCGCCGTGCTTCGCGAAGCGGGCGTGGTCGCCGAAGGTCCAGTGCAACGCCCCCTCCGTCCCGTGCAGCAAGACCTCGCCGGGGGGCTGCCCGAACTCGCCCCCCGCGACGGCGGAGATGTCATAGATGACGCGCGATCCGTTCGCCAACCGGGCCGAGACCGTGAGGCTGTCGGGGATGCGCACCTGGACATCGCGGTCCTTTTCGGCATCGTGGCGCTGGCGAACGTGGATGGCGGCGTCGGCCACAACCGAGAGGGTGTCCCCCAGCCAGCGCTGCAGCATCTCGTTCATGATGCCCAGCATCATGGTGTTCTTGCCGGACAGCTCGTAGGAGTGACGCCAGTGCAGCGCGCGCTCCGGGTCGAGCCCGCCGCCGTTCAGCATCCGCACCCGGGTCTCGATGATTTCGCCCAGCTGGCCCTCACCGATCAGGCGCTGGATCGTCGGGCCCAGGCGAAAGTCGAAGGGGGCGGGCACCAACTGGGCCACCAGCTCGGGCCGTGCGATGCTGGCCGCCAGCATGCCTTCGGCGCCGCGCGCGTTGCGGGCCATCCGCGCCTCGCAGAGCACGTGTTTGCCGGCGGCCAGGGCCGCCATCGTGAACTCTCGGTGCTTGTAAGGCCAGGTGCCGATGCAGACGGCGTCAACCTCCTCGTCGGCCAGCAGGGCTTCCACGCTGGACGCGGTCTTGGCAATGCCGAACTCGTCCGCGACGCGCTGCGAGCTCTCGGGGGAGCGGTTGACGACGGAGACCAACTCCACGTCGGTCAGCTTTTGGAACCCCGGGATGTGCATCTTGCGGGTGTTGTCCCCCGCGCCGATCAGACCGATCCGCAACGTCGCCATACGCGCCCCCTTGCTGTCAGGCGGCGAGCATAGTGCCCCGTGCCCACCCAGTCTTCCGGCATCTCCGCGGGCTGAGCCGCGAGTGACTGAGCGGAGGGGGTCGCGCCGATATACTCGCTTTTCGTGACCTCGAAGTGCCGGAGTCAGCGATGAGCATCAGGGACGGCGACCCGACGCGAGCCAGCAACCTCACACAGTCGGAGGCGGAGCATCGCGCCGCCCTGATCACTGAGGTGGAGTACGACCTCGCGCTGTCGCTGCAGGCCGACCGTCCGGATTACGACGGCGACTGCCGGATCCGATTCCGCCATCAGGACCCTCAAGCGGGCACCTTTCTGGACTTCACCGGCGGGGAGATCGAGCGGCTCGAACTCAACGACGAGGAGATCGGCGCCGCCGCCTGGGCCGGGCACCGCATCGCACTGCCTGGGGAGGCGTTGCGGGAAGAGAACACCGTCCGCATCGTCTATCGCAACGACTTCGACCGGGACGGCGTCGGCCTGCACAAGTTCAGCGACCCAGAGGACGGCGCGGAGTACATCTACACGCACTTCGAGCCCTACGACGCGCATCGTCTCTTTCCCTGCTTCGATCAGCCGGACATCAAGGCGGTCTACCGCCTGCGTGTCGGGGCGCCCGCCGAATGGGAGGTGGTCGCCAACTCGCCGGAGAGCAGTCGCGGCCCTGGGGACGATGGCCGCGTCATGCGCGAGTTCGCTCAGACCCAGCCTTTCAGTACCTACCTCGTGGCGTTGATCGCGGGTCCCTACCACGTCTTCGAAGATCGGTTCCCGGCGCCCAGCGGCGATGTGCCGCTCAAGGTGCTCTGCCGGGAGTCGCTGGCCAAGCACATGGACCCCGAGGAGTTCTTCACGGTCACCAAGCAGGGGTTGCAGTTCCTGGGCGACTTCTTCGATTTCCCCTACCCGTTCGGCAAGTACGACCAGGTCTTCGTGCCCGAGTTCAACATGGGTGCCATGGAGAACGTGGGCTGCATCACTTTCTCGGAGCGCATGGTCTTCCGCGACCCGCCCACCGAGCTGCAGCGCCTCAACAGGGCGGAGGTCGTGCTGCACGAGATGGCGCACATGTGGTTCGGCGACCTGGTGACCATGCGCTGGTGGAACGACCTCTGGCTCAACGAGTCGTTCGCCACCTACATGGCCTTCCTCGCCATCGACGAGGCGACCCGCTTCGACTGGGGAGCCTGGCCGAGCTTCCACGGGAACATGAAGGCTTGGGCCTACCAACAGGATCAGCTCGTCACCACGCACCCGATCGCGGGCGAGATTCCCGATACGGACGCTACGTTCCTCAACTTCGACGGCATCACCTACGGCAAGGGCGCCTCCGTGCTCAAGCAGCTCGTCGCGGCGATCGGCCCCGACGGCTTCCGTGAAGGCATGCGTCACTATTTCCGCACCCATGCCTGGGGCAACACGACGCTGGCGGAGTTCTTGGGCGCGCTGGAGGAGGGCTCGCAGAAGGACCTGCAGGACTGGTCGGCGAGATGGCTGGAGACCGCGGGCGTCAACACTCTCTCCGCCCGGATCGAGGTGAGTGACCAGCGCGTGACCTCCTTCGCGATCGAGCAGACCGCCCCGGAAGCACAGCCCACGCTGCGGCCACACACCCTCGAGCTGGCCGTCTACGACGCCGACGCCGCCGGCGCGCCCGTGCTGCGCGAGGCGATACCCGTCGAGGTCGACGGCGCCCGCACGGTGGTCGAGAGCCTGATCGAGACGCCGGCCCCGGTCGCCGTCTTCCCCAACTACAACGACCACGACTTCGCCAAGACGGAGCTCGATCCGCAATCCCTGGCCTATGTGCGCGAGCGCCTCGACCAGTTCGACGACCGCTTTATGCGGCTCTTGCTCTGGCACTCGCTGTGGGACATGGTCCGCGACCAGCGCTTCCGCTGCACCGACTATCTCGCCTTGGTGCGCGAAAAGATCGCGAACGAGAGTTCTCTGCAGCTGCTGCAGACGACACTGGGCAACGCGAGCATGGGTCAGCGCGCCTACCTCCCGGACGAACTTCGTCTGATCGAAGCGCGTCATCTCTCCGGCCTGGCCGCGGCCCAGCTCGCCCGGGCGCCAGATAGCGACCAGCGCATCATCTGGGCGCGGGCGTTGGTGGGCGCGGCGCAGGAGCCCGACACAATCCAGGAGGCACTCGCCCTGGTCGACAACGGGACGGGCATCGAAGGCTTCGAGCTGGATCAGGACATGCGCTGGTCGCTCGCGATCAAGGCAATGGCGCACGCGCTGCCCCAGGCCGCGGATCGCGTCGCCCAGGAACTCGAGCGCGACCCCAGTGACCGAGGCCGGCGCAATGCCGAGACGGCGCGGGTATCGGCGCCCGAGGGCGGCGTCAAAGAAGAGGCCTGGCGTCGGATCGCGGAGGACACGGATGCCTCGCTCTACGAGCAGCGTGCTCGCATGCAGGGCTTCTTCTGGATCCACCAGCATGATCTGACCGTGCCGTACGTCGACCGCTTCTTCGCGGAGGTCGGCGGCATCTACGAGGCCAAGACCAAGGACTTCGCGACGACCTACTTCGCCGCCCTCTACCCCCATCGTTGGGCGACGCAGGATACGATCGATCGCAGCGAGGCTCTGCTCGCCCAGCTTGGCGAGGGCGACAACATGCTCTCCCGCAGCGTCCGCG
>JAPUIR010000037.1 GCA_027296805.1 Chloroflexota bacterium
CAGGATCACCAGCGTGCGACCGCCCCAGATCGACGAGATCATCGCCGTCGCACCCGCGATGTGAAAGAGTGGCACGCTCAGCAGCGTCTTGTCGTGCGCAACGTCCGGATCGGCGGGCGACATCGTGTTCGTCACGTACACGGTCAGGTCGCCGTAGGTCAGCTCCACGCCCTTAGGCATCGCCGTCGTGCCCGAGGTGTAGATGATGATCGTCGCGTCTTCGTCCTCGATCTCGGTGTAAACGAACTCGTCGCTACCCGACGCCAGTAACTCCTTGTAGTGCTGCTGCCCCGCCTGCTCCGACTCCAGCGAGATGACGTGCTGCAGCGACGCCGTCTGTGACCCGATCGACTTCACCAAGTCCTGGTAGCGGTCGGAGACAAAGAGCACTTTGACCTCCGCCGTGTTGACCATGTAGGTCAGCTCATCTTCCTTCGCGCGGTAGTTCAGCGGCACGAAGGTCGCGCCGATCTTGGCGCAGGCGTAGTAGATGATCACGTACTCCGACGAGTTCACCGCCATCACGCCCACGTGGTCACCCCTCACGACCCCAAGCCCCTGCAAGGCGTTGGCCAGCTTCGTAACCTCCGTCTGCACCTCCATGTAGCTCTTGGACACACCATCCGTGACGAGCGCCTCACGCTCGGGCACCACGGCAGCGGAAATGTCGAGAAATTCAGCAGTGTTCATCGGCCTGTTCCTTGTCGCGTTCGATCCACGGCGGCTGACCAAAGCGCCGTTGGCGCGCCCGACGGTGAGCCGAGATTATCAATGACCTACGAATCCCTGGTCTACGGGCTGTGAGACGCTCTGTCCAGCCCGCTCCCGCCCCCCGCGCGCCGACGTTGCACCAAGGCCGACGCCGCATCCCTCGCGATCGCCGCCTCCAGCGGCAGATCGAGCCCGCGCCGCACGCTGCCCTTGGCGGCGGCCAGCCCCGGTCGCTCTCGCGAGGCGATCGCCCGCGCCAGCGCCATCACCGTCGACTCCAGCTCCGCGGCCGGAACCACCTGGTTGACCAGCCCCCACTCCAGCGCTTGACTCGCGTCGATCTGGTCCCCGCTCACCACCATTCCCAGTCCGACTCCCGGCGGCACGGTGCGCGGCATCGTTTGCGTGCCCCCCGCCGACGGGATGTAGCCCAGCGTCACCTCGGGTAGCGCGATCACCGTGTCGTCCGCGGCGATGCGCAGGTCGCAGTAGAGCGGTAGTTCGATCCCCGCCCCAAAGCAGAAGCCGTGCAGCGCTGCGATCGTGACCGCCGGCAGATCTTCCAGGAGCGCCCACAGATCCCGATCGTGCCGTGCGCGTCGCGCTTCGATATAGGACGGCGCCGTGCCGAACTCCGCGATATCCGCCCCCGCGGAGAACGCCCGCTCCGAGGCCCCCCGAAAGCACAGCACCCGCACCTCGGGATCCCAGCCCACCGCCTGCAGGTAGGTCCAGAGCTCATCCCGCATGGCCAGATTGATCGCGTTCAGCGCCTCGGGCCGGTTCAGCGTGATCCAGGCGACGCCCGGTTCCGTCTTCTCGTAAAGCACGAGCGGGTCAGCCATCGGTTCGCCCAGCTCTCACCAGACAGGCCTCTCACCAAGCGTCAGCCCGGACCGCGCCCAGGGGTCAACGGTTGTCGGACGAGCGGATGTCACTCTTTCGGCGGACGTCCCACAGACGTTGCAGATCGGCGTTCAGCTTCTCGTGCAGCGCCTTCATCTCCTCGCCGCCCGTCCGCATCTCGCCCGACTTCCAGCGCCGGATCTTCGCCCGATCGGTCTTGTTCATCTTCACGTCGTCCAGCATCGCGTTGATCACGAACGACATCAGCTCCCACGACTCCTCAAGATCGAGTTCAACCTTGACCATAGCTCTCACTCCTTCCGCCCGGACAGCCGTGCGGCCGCCCGGCACGGGGCCTAACTGCGGTAGTAGTCCCGGCGTCGAATCGTTTTGCTCAGCTCGTCGTCGATCTTGTTCCCCAACGCCTCGTTCATCGCTACCGCGAAGTCGAACAACGGGACCGACCCTTCCTCCAGGTGCGTCCGCCACTCCCGGATCGCCTCGTCTGCTTTCTCGCCCAACTCCACCTGATCGATCACGACCGACGTGATCAAGGCCATGAAGGACTTGGCCTCTTGTTCATCCAGGATGACCCGCATCGTGGTCGGCTCCTCAATCTTCTCGTCTTCGCGCGACGTGTCTTTCAGTACGAAGTGTCTCGCTCGGCGCACGCCGCCGCTGCGCCGGAATCTTCGCGGATTCCAGGCTCCCGCAAAACTGTATGCGCTGTCGCCCGTACCGTGAAGCCGGAAATCATCGGCCGTGAAACTCCGGATCCCGCTTCTCCACGAACGCCTCCACCCCCTCGGCTCGGTCCTCGGTCGTTTGCAGGAGCACGGTGAGATCGGTCTCGTAGCGCAGCGCCTGGTCGAGCGGCATCTCGATCCCGCGCCGCACCGCCTCCTTGGCAAAGCGGGTCGCCAGCGGACCTCGCTGCGCGATGCGCGCCGCCAGCGCCGCCGCCTCCGACGCCGGGTCTTCCGCCACCACGGAGACAAGCCCCCATGTCCGCGCCGTCATCGCATCGATCGGCTGCGAGATCAGCACCAGTTCCAGCGCACGGCCTCGGCCCACCGCGCGTGCCAGCCGCTGCAGGCCGCCCGCGATCGGAAGTTGGTCGCCCGCGCTGGGCAGTCCGATCGTGATCCCGGTCCCCGCCACCCGCACATCCGCACACAACGCCAGCTCCAACCCGCCATCGACCAGCGGCGCGTCGAGCAGCGCCACCGTCGCCTGCGGCAGCCTCGCGAACGCCCCCAAGGGATCGCCCACCAGCCGCGCCTCCTCCGCCCCCTCGATCGCCTCCGCACTCCAGCCCGACCAGACGGCCCCGTCCCCCGTCAGCAGGCAGACCCGCACCGCGTCATCGTCCGCCACGTATTCGCAGAACCCGGTCAACTCCCCCACACGCTCCGCGTCCAGCGGCCCTTCGAGCCGAATCGTGGCGACGGAGTCGTCGACCTTGAGCGCACTGGCCATATCGTCGCCTCCCGGGGCGCCGCGAGCGGACGCAGCACCCGGCCGGTCGTCAACGAACCTCGCTGCCCGCTGACAACCGCGTCCACTAGCGTACTCACATGCCCGCCACGCGCGTCGATCCCACCTCCCAGCGGCGAGAGATTCGCGGCCTCAGCCTCAACTACTGGGAGTGGCCCTCCGATTCACTTCCGGCGCCGGTCGACCTGCTGTTCATCCACGCCACCGGCTTTCACGCCCGCGTCTGGGATCCGGTCATCCGCCGCCTCCCCACCTCTTGGCGCTGCCTCGCGCTCGACATGCGCGGCCACGGCCTCAGCGACGAAGCCGCCGATGGCTACGACTGGGAAAAGCTCGTCGCCGACACCGCCGCCGCGGCCGAAGCCCTCGACCTCAAGAGTGCGCTTGGGGTCGGGCACTCCATGGGCGGCTTCGTCATCGCCGGAGCGGCCGCTCGAACCCAGGCCAATTTCCGCTTCCGCGGCCTCGTCCTCGCCGACCCGACCATCACCGATGCCCAGGACCCCCGCCGCCGCGCTGTGCGACTCCCCCTGGGCGACGCGGCAGCGCCCGGCAACGAACGCGTCTCAACCGACGCCGGCCGTCGCCGGCCGATCTGGGACTCGCCGCGCGCCATGTTCGACTCGTACCGCACGCGCGGCCCGTTCGACACCTGGGAGACCGAGGCGCTCCACGCCTACTGCGACTTCGCGCTCGTGCCTCATCGAGGCAAAGGCATGCGCCTGGCCTGCCCGCCGGAGGTGGAAGCCGCCACGTTCGCCGCCAACCAGGGCAGCGATCCCTGGCCCGGCCTAGCCAGACTGGGCATGCCCGCCGTCGTCATGCGCGGCACGTCCGACCACGGACGGCGATCGGTCACGAGCCCCCGCGTCGCCAAGGTCATCCCGCACGGCGTGGACGTGCCGGTCCCCGCCTCCAACCACTTCATCCCCATGGAGCGTCCGGACCTGGTCGCGGACGAGATCGGGCGCCTCGCTCGCAGCCTGGGCCTGCCCGCTTAGGAACCCGGTGTCGCCTGGCCATTCTCCGACGCGGGCTCCAGCACCAGGCGGTGCCGGCCCTCCTGCTCCACGACAGCCCGCTCGGTGCGCAGAGGCCGGGTGCGGCCCTCCATCCAGTCGTCCAGCAGATCCGTGCGATGCGGGTGCCCGCGTCGCTCGCTCTGGCCACCGGCCAGGGCGAACTCCGCCGTGGGCGGATCCGTCAGATCGACGATCAGCCGCAGCGCGGGGATCGCGCTGACCCGCGCGAACGGATCGACGGCCACTGGCCCGGCTTGGAACACCGTATTCGCGTCCCCGGCGAACTCGAACGGGCCCACGTCGAACAGCCGCGCGGTCGCCGGTTCGTCGTGCAATCCGTGCGCCAGAGTCAACTGGTGGCAACGGCCCCAGGTCCAGCGAGCCGGGTCGCGCCCCAGCCGCGAACGCAGCAGATCCACGCCCTCCCGGAACGACCGCGTCAGCACCGCCGTCCACACCTCGCGACCGCTCACCCCCACCCTCACGGGACCGAACCAGTCCGGCGGCGCTTCGTCCAGCAGGTCCAGCACCAACGACGCTCCCCGCGCCGTCAGCATGTTCAAATTCGGGATCGCATGGACGCGGCCCACGTAAACCTCAACCGCATCGCCGATCTTCGTCCGCAGCACCGCGTCCAGCAGCCGGCTGAACGTGGTCGACACGACCGCCGCCGCCACTGAATCACTCGCCATCACCCCGTCCCATGACGCGACTTGCGCGAACAGCTTCCGCTCGCGGTCGTCCTGCGCCTCGATCGTGGCCAGGTGGCTTTGCAGACGAGCGCCCGGGATCGAGTAGCGGTCGACCTGCAGCGCGCGCGCCGCCTCGAACGTGTGCGGCACCGCCTCAATCCCCTCGCCGATGCGCTGCGCCCGGTACGCATCGAGGAACTCCCCGTCGAAAGGCAACTGCTCGATCGGTTCCGGCGGATTGTTCGCGCTCCAGACCAACCCGCCCGGCGGATCGAACGTGTGCGGCAATCGCTCGAAAGGCACCCAGACATCCTCGCCGTCCCCTGCCCCCAGCTCTGATTCGGACTCCCAGCCCCGCAGCGGCAACCAGGCGCTGCCCGGCGGCCGGGCCGGGATCAGGCCGCTGGTCTGCATCCCGATGTGCCCGTCGACGTCGGCGTAGCCAAAGGCCAGGTTGAAATCCTCGAACCCGGCGACCGCCTCACGGAACTCGTCCACGTTGCTTGCGGTCAGGAGGCCGAGCAAGCCCTGACCGCTCGTCGCCGTGCCCAAGATCGGAGAACGTAGGGCCAGCGCATGACGCACGCCCGGAAGCTCCGGCGACACGACTGGCCCGTGCCGCGTGATCCGCACCCGCGCCGTCTCGCTTGGGTGGCCCCGCACCCGGATCGTCTCCTCCACGACGCTCGCCTCGGCCCAGCCCTGACTGGTCCGGTAGCGGTCGGAGTCCGGCTCGAACTCCTCCAGCACCAGGTCTTGGACCGATGCCAGCGACGCCGTCGGCCCCCACGCGATGCGCCGGTTGTGACCCCAGATGATGCCCGGCAGACCGGGCACGCTCGCCCCCGCCGCCGTGAACTCCGGACAGTCCAGATGGACGAAATACCCGTTCGAGGGGAAGACCGCCGACAGATGGGGATCGCAAGCGAACAGCGCCCGCCCGGTATCGGTCCGCTCCGGCGCGATCGCCCAGTTGTTGCTGCCCAACCCCGGTGTAGCCAGCAGCGCCTCTCCCACTGCGCCGCGGTACGCCGACACCAGCTCGTCCGTCAGCGCCCCGTAGGGCGCCCCCGGCGGATCGATGACCGGGCCCGCCGCCGGCGATCCCGGATCGACGGCGTGCACCGCCTCCACCCCCGCCGCTTCGACCAGCCGGGCCCGCAAGATTTGGATCTCCCAGGCCGGGGTCAACATGAAGGACAGCATCTTGCCCCACAGCACCGAGTCCTGCGCTCGCCAGGGCTCCGGCTCGTAGTCCAGGATCCGCAGCTCCAGCGGCGGCGACGTGCGTTCGAAGGCCGCATTGATTCCATGCATGTAGGGCAGGAACCGGCCCTGCAGCTCCACCGGCATCGTCTCCCAGGTCAGATCCGCCGAGCGCTGCATCCCCAGATGGCGCATCAGCCGGTCGGTCGGCAACCCCTTCGGTCCCGTCACCTCCGCCATCCGGCCTTGCGCCGCCCGCCGGTAGAATTCCATCTGCCAGAACCGATCCTGGCCGTGCACAAAGCCCAGCGCGAACAGCGCGTCGTCCGCGTCCCCCGCGAAGCAATGCGGCACGCCCGACCTGTCCCGCACGATCTCGACCGCCCCATGCAAACCCTCGACCGTCAACCGACCATCGACCTGCGGCGGCGGCGGCGGCCGCAAGCGGTCCGCGACCACGGCCCCCAAGAACGACCGCGCCTGCACGGCCTGAAAGCGCGCGCTGCGCAGGCGGGCGCGGATGCCGCGCGGTGAGAGGGCGTCGGAGCTGGACATCTGGCACGAGTGTACCGGCGTTGCTGCTGATATCCTCACGCCTCGAAGAGCGCCAAACAGCGAGAGTGGATTCGGATGGACCTCGGCCTCGGCGGAAAAGCCGCCCTCATCACGGGCGCATCGGAAGGCATCGGCAAGTACTGCGCGCTCGCCCTCGCCGCGGAGGGCGCCCACGTCGCCATCTGCGCCCGCCGCCCCGACGTCCTCGCCGCCGCCCAGGCGGAGATCGACGCGGCCGGTCCCGGCCTAGTCATCGCTTTGCAGGGCGACCTCGCCGATGGCGATGTCGTCCGTCGCATCGTCGATCAGGCCGCCGCGGAGCTTGGCCGCCTCGACATTCTGATCAACAACATGGGCGCCTCCCTGCGCGGCGAGGACGACGACACCTGGCAGCAGATGTTCGACCTCAACCTCCACGCCACGGTGCGCGCCACCAACGCCGCCCTGCCGCACCTCAAAGCCGCCGCCGCGGAGGGCGACGCCGCCTCCGTGATCCACGTCGGTTCGATCTTCGGGCGCGAGGCGGGGGGCACCCCCGGCTACCAGACCATGAAGTCCGCGATCCATAGCCACGCCAAGGCGATGGCGCTCCAGCTCGCACCGGACAACATCCGCGTCAACGCCGTCGCGCCCGGATCGATCGCCTGGCCCGACAGCAAGTGGCAGCAGCGCTACGACGCCGACCCCGAGACGATTCAGCGCACGGTCCTGGACGGCGTCGCCTTCGGCCGCTTCGGTCGACCGCAGGAGGTCGCCGACCTGGTCACCTTCCTCGCTTCGTCGCGGGCCTCGTGGGTCACGGGCGCGTGCATTAACGTGGACGGCGGCCAAACGGTCTCGATCAACTGAGCGGAGCGACGATGGCGGATGACGCCCCCTCCCAGGGCTACGAACACGCACGACGCGAGTTGCCCGCCTTCAAGACCTTGGGCTTCGGCTGGCAGGGCGCGCGCACCTTCAAGCCCTTGCTGGGCGGCTTCGTCGCCTTCGCTGTCGTGGCCGTCTTCCTCGCCATCCGCGGAGGCCAGGCGGAAGTCGTCGACGAACTCACCGGCCAGCGCCTGGGCGGCTGGAGCCGCCCCGAAGACGTGCACCTGCTGATCCTGGTCAACGCCGCCATCGTCGTGGGGCTGATCGTGCAGTTCTTGGCCGAGTTCACCCGCAGCTGGCTGGCTCTCTGGATGACTCTCCTCTTCGGCGCGGCCTTCCTCGCCCTGCGCGAGTCGGGCACCGTCGACGACACCACCCGCGACATCCTGCTCGGCCTCGTCCTCGCCTCTGCCGTCGCCGCCGTGGGCGTCATGCTCTTCGATGTTCGCCACCACCGCCGGCGTAGCGGCTACTAGCCCACCTCCAAAACTTGACCCCGTCCCCGCCACGTGCGGGCTAGCCTGTACGCCCTCTCGCCGACAATTGGAGGCCCCCGTGCCCGACCTGCTCTACGACAAGCACGACCACTACGCCATCTTCACCATGAACCGCCCCCATCGCCTCAACGCCCTGGGTGGCACCCTGATGGCCGACATGCGTGAGGCGCTCGCCGATTTCACCGCCGACCCGGAGATGCGGGCCGGCATCCTCACCGGCCAGGGTCGCGCCTTCTCGGCGGGCGCCGACCTCAAAGAGATGAATGAACGCAACGCCGCCCGCGGCGACGCCCCCGCCCCCACCCAGGGCTACGACCTCAACGCCGGGATGCCCTTCTCGCGCTGCCCCAAGCCCGTCATCGCCGCCATCAACGGCCTCTGCATCGCGGGCGGCCTGGAGCGCGCCCTGGACTGCGACATCCGCATCTGCTCGACGGAGGCCTACTTCGGGCTGTTCGAGGTCAAGCGCGGCATCCTGCCCGGCTACGCCATCCACCACCTTGCCCGGCTCGTCCCCTTCGGCGACGCCATGTACCTCATGCTCACCGCCGACCGCATCGACCCACCCGACGCCCTGCGCATGGGCCTCGTGCGCGAAGTC
>JAPUIR010000370.1 GCA_027296805.1 Chloroflexota bacterium
AGGAGATCCTGCACGGAGAGCTGAGGGCTGCGGAACTGGTACGAGGGACCAAGATCGCCCTCGCTGACGACGCCCCAAAAGTAGTTGCCGAACTGTTCGAAGAAGCCGCCGTTGAGTCCGAAGGAGTCGCGGATGTTTTGCGCGACTTCGGGGTCGGGCTGTCGCGATCCGCTGATCAGGCGGACGGGATCGCCCGGCGCGATCCGCGTCAAGGCGAAGGTGATGAACATGATGACGAAGAGGGTGGGCGGAACGATCAGCAGCCGGCGCAGGAGGTAGAGGAACATGCCGCTGGGCACTCAGACTCCCCTTCCCGCGGGCTCAAGCTGCCATAGTCGAACCGGGCTCACGTCGATGAGAGCCCGGCCCGGCCACCTGTGCCGAGGGCCAATCGCTCCAGGGGCATGCGCGTTACTCGCTGAGGCTGATGAAGCGCAGGATCGGCACCGTCGAACGCGGTGGCGTGTACCCCAGGACGTACGGTTTGACGACTTCGTTCACTCTGCTGAAGAACAGGGGAATCCAGACGGCGTCTATGTTGACCAAGATGTTTTCTACCTCGCGGTAGAGCTCCAAGCGAAGCTGGGGATCCTGTTCGACGCGGGCCTGTTCCAGCAGGGCGTCAACCTCCGGGTTGGAGTATGAGGAGTCGTTCTGCAACGACTGCCCGTGGAACTTGAGGTCCAGAATGTTCTCCGGGTCGGGGTAGTCCAGGATCCAGCCGATGTTGAAGAGCTGGTAGAGGCCGCGGTCGAGTTCCTGGAAGAAGCTCGCCGTCTCGACCTGCTGGATCTGGACCTCGATGCCGAGGTTGACCCGCCACATCTCCTGAATCGCTTCGATGACGGTGCCCGGCGTGGCCCCCGCACCGGAGATCGTGAGGCGGATGTTGTCCAAGAGGGGGCTGTCGGCGTAACGGGAGCCGGCGATGAGGGACAGCGCGAGTTCGGGATCGAAGGCGAGACCCAAGAAGTCCGGATCGTGGCCCTCGAGGCCGGGCGGCAGGATGCCCTCGGCAGGTTCCAAGATGTCCTGCAGCACGACCAGGGTGATGGTCGCCTTGTCGATCGCGTGGCCGAAGGCACGGCGGACCGCGGCGTCGTCGAAGGGGGGCTGCTGGGTGTTGAAGCCGAGGTAGAAGACACCCAACTCCTCACGGGTGACGAACTCAGCGTTCAGCTCCGATGAGGGGTCGCGCACGCGCTCGATGTCGTTGATGCCAACGCCGGCGATGTCGACTTCGTCGTTCTCATACTGCACGAGGCCGCCGCCGGCGAAGCGGATCTGGATGGTCCCGATGCTGCCGGGGCCGAGGTGGTACCTGTCGAACGGTTCCAGGATGATCTGGTTGCCCAGTTGCCACTCGCGCACCTTGTAGGGGCCGGTGCCGTTCGGGTTGCGGGCCCAGTTCTGGGGGTCGCTCTCGACCTGGTTGCGATCGACCACGAAGGCGGTGGGATAGGTCAGTTTGGCGAGGAAATAGGGCTTGGGGCCGTCGATCGTGATTTCGATGGTACGACTGTCGATCACCTCGATACCGGTGATTTCCTCGATGCGCCCGCGGATATAGTCCCGCGCGCCGACGATGTCACCGAGGTAGTCGATGGCGGTCGGCGAGAGGGTTTCCGGAGCGGCGTGCCGCTCGATGCTCCATTTGACGTCATCGGCGGTGACGCGCCTGCCGTTCTGGAAGAGGGCGTCGGGGCGAAGCTTGAAGGTGTAGGTGACCGTGCCGTCCGGGTTGTTGCGAACGCTGGGCAACTCCTCCGCCAGATCGGGCACGATGATGAGGTCCGGGTCCAGCGTCACCAGTCCGCCGAAGATCTCCACGACATAGGAGGCGGAGTTGACGTCCGTGACCAGGGCCGGGTCGAGGGTGATCGGTTCGCCGCGCGCGATGCGGAGCGTGCCCGCCACGCGGGCGGTTGGCGCGGCCGGCCGCGGCTGATCGTCCTGACCCTCGTCCGGTGCGGCTTGCTGGCCGTTGCCGTCGTCGCTGGACTGCTCCCCCTGGCGTTCCGGGCGCTCGGAACGCTCATCGCTGTCGGAAGTGGGCGGGCTGCCGTCGCTGCCGCCACATGCCACGGCCAGCATGGCAGCCGCAAGAAGCAGGGCGGTGAGTGCCAGCCACGGGCGCGCGAAACGTCGCCGCCCTCGCTGGATATGCGTCTTCTTCATACCCGCAACCTCGCTCTCATCCGGGTACGCCCCCCACCCACCGGCGGATCTCAGCGTACCATCGCTCAAGCTCCGTCGACCGCATCCTCGCTGGGCGTCTCGTCGACGCGGGTGATGATCGCCAACTCGTCGAGCTGTTCCTGGGGAATCGGTGACGGGGCACCCGTCATGGGGTCGGTGGCCGCCTGCGTTTTCGGGAAGGCGATGACCTCGCGGATGTTCGATCGGCCCGCGAGCAGCATCGCGACGCGATCGAGGCCGGGTGCGATGCCGCCGTGCGGCGGGGCTCCGTACTCGAAGGCTTCCAGCATGTGCCCGAAGCGCTCCTGTGCCTCCGCCTCGTCCATGCCGAGCAGGCGGAAGACGCGCTCTTGCATGTCTCGCTGATGTATACGGATCGAACCCGAGGCCAGTTCATAGCCGTTGGCCACGATGTCGTAGGCGCGGGCGCGGACCGCGCCGGGATCCGACTCCAATTTGTCCATGTCCGCCTCGAACGGCGCGGTGAAGGGATGGTGCATCGCATCCCAGCGATCTTCGTCCGAGTTCCACTCGACCAGGGGGAATTCCGTAATGAAGGCGTAATGGAGGGCAAGCGGATCGGCGAGTTCGAGCCGACGCGCGATCTCGCGCCGGATCCCGTCCAGCGTCGTGTTGACGACGGAGTCGGCGTCGGCGGCGAGCAGTACAAGGTCGCCGCTGGCCGCGCCGCAGCGCTGGCCGATGGCGTTCGCAGTCTCGAGACCCAGATGACGCAGGACGGGGGAGCGCACGTCGTCCTCGGTTGCGGTCGACGGATCCGCCGAGAACTGGATGGAGACCAGACCCTTGGCACCCAGCGTCTTGGCGAGGTCCGTGAAGCGGTCGACCTCTTTGCGCGACAGCTCGGCTCCAGTCGGCATCACCACGCCGCGCACCCGCCCTCCCGCCTCGACGGCGCCGGCGAACACGCCAAAGCCGCTGTCCTTGACCAGATCGGAGCAATCCGACAGCTCCAGGCCGAAGCGCAGGTCGGGCTGGTCGGTGCCGAAACGCTCCAACGCTTCGGCGTAGGGGATGCGGGACCAGGGGCTGGGCGTGGTCATGTCGGGGCGGAGTTCGCGGGTCAGGCCGTTGAAGAGCTCCTCCATCAGCCCGAGGATGTCCTCCTCGTCGACGAACGACCATTCCACGTCGAGTTGGGTGAACTCGGGCTGGCGGTCGGCGCGGAGATCTTCGTCGCGGAAGCAGCGCGCGATCTGGAAGTACCTCTCGATCCCGGCCACCATCAGGAGCTGCTTGAACTGCTGGGGGGCCTGCGGCAGCGCGTAGAACGTGCCATGGTGCAGGCGGCTCGGGACGACGTAGTCGCGGGCACCCTCTGGGGTGGCAGCGGTGAGCTGGGGGGTCTCGATCTCCCAGAAGTCACGCTCGGTCATGAAGTTGCGGATGTAGTGGTTCATGCGATGGCGCAGCTCCAGGGAGCGACGCATCGCATCGCGGCGGAGATCGATGTAGCGATACTTGAGCCGAATCAGCTCATCGACCTCGTCGTCCTCGTTGACCTGGATCGGAAGCGGCTTGGCCGGGTTGAGGACGACGAGCCGGGTGGCCACGACCTCGATCTCGCCGGTCGGCATGTTGGGGTTCACGGTCTGCGACTCGCGCGCCAAGACATTGCCTTGGATCTCGAGCACGTACTCGTTGCGAACTTCGTCGGCCGCGGCGTACGCCTCAGCCGCGGTCTCGGAGCGGAGAACCACCTGGACGAGGCCGGAGCGGTCGCGGAGGTCGAGGAAGATCACGCCGCCGTGGTCGCGGCGTCGATGAACCCAGCCCGCTAGACGGACGGATCGCCCGACTTGGTCGAGCCCGAGTTCTCCGCAGTTCTCTGTCTTCAACAATGTTTTCGTCCTCGTTCGGCTGCGGGCAGTGTTCCACGCAGCAGGATCGTGATCAATCGGCTAGCGGCGTCGATAGACTGGCGGCGTCGATACGGGGAAGAGCTATGAGCGATCGCGGGGCACCTCTCAGCGTCTACGTGCACGTGCCGTTCTGCACGGTCAAGTGCGCGTACTGCGACTTCAACTCCTATGCCAACCTGGAAGACGAAATCCCGGCCTGGGAAACGGCGTTGGTCGAAGAGCTTCGTCTCTGGGCCGCCGCCAGCGCTGGGCGCCCGGTGCCAACCGTCTTCTTCGGGGGCGGCACCCCATCCCTGTTGGAGGGCGAGGCGGTGCAGCGGTTGATGGACCAGGTGCGGACGCGTTGGCCGCTCGATGCCGACGCGGAGGTCACACTGGAGGCGAACCCCGAAAGTGTGTCGGCGGAGCGGCTGCTGAAGTATCGAGCCGCTGGGGTCAACCGGATCTCGATGGGCGTGCAGTCGCTCCAGCCCGAGGAGCTGATCTTCCTGGACCGGATCCACAGCGCGGAGCGCGCGCAGGAGGCGTTCCGTCTTCTGCGGGACGCGGGTTTCGAGAATGTCAGCGTCGATCTGATCTTCGGGCTCCCGCAGCAGTCGCTGGGCTCGTGGCAAGACACTGTCGAGCGGGTGCTTGGCTGGGGCCCGGATCACGTCTCCGCCTATGCCTTGATCGTGGAGGAGGGCACGCCGCTCGCATCGCGCGTGGCTCGGGGGGAGGTGAGGCCGGCGGATGCGGACGTGGTTGCCTCGATGTCGGAGTGGACGGAGTTGCGGTTGGAGAGGGCGGGATACCGGCAGTACGAGATCAGCAACTACGCGCGAGAGGGGCACGAGTGTCGTCACAACCTGGCCTATTGGCGGCACGCGGAATACGTGGGGGTGGGCCCGGGAGCGCACGGATTCGTGAACGGTGTCCGCTACGCAGTGGAGCGCAGCCCCATGCGCTACGCCCAACTCCTCGCCCCCGGCCGGCCGGGCAGCAAGATCGCGACTCCGGCCGCGGTCTCGCAGGAGACCGTGGACGCGGACACCGCGGCGGTCGACACGTTCGTGATGGGGCTGCGGCTGAACGCAGGCATCGACGTCGATGCCTTCGTACGGGAGTTCCCCGTGCAGTGGTCGCGCTGGGAAGCGGTCGTCGAATGGGCGACCGGAGTGGAACTCACTGAGCGGAGCGGGGGGTGGTTGCGCTTGACGCCCAAGGGGCGACGGCTCGCGGACGAGCTGTTCGTGCGGATCATGGAGCCGGCACTGATCGAAGACCGGCCGGAACGAGCCTAGATCTCGCCTCGACGCCGGGCGCGGGCGATCGCGTCGGCGCGGTCGTGGGCGCCCAGTTTGGCGTAGGCGTACTTCGCTTGGGTCTGCACCGTGCGCCAGCTCAGCCCGAGACGCCGGCCGGCCTCCTTGTAGGTGAGCCCTTCGGCCAAGAGCTGCAAGACTTCGGCTTGGCCCTTGCTGAGGTCTGTGGTGCGACGGGTATGCGCGCCGCGCAATACGGCCTGCGCGGCCGTCAGCGAGAGCGGCTCGGGCTGGATGCCCCACTCCAGCAACGTGTCGACGGCCTGCTCCCGGGCGGCCCCGGGTGCCTCGCCTTGCGTTCGCATGTTGAGCGATTCGGCGACCTCGGCGTACTGCAAGCGCGCGATCGCGGCCTCGATGGGATGGTTCATCTCCTCGGCGCGCACGGCGGCCCTGGCCAGACGCTCGGGAACACGCTGCTGCTTGCCCAAGCGCAGCATGGTGAGCGGGACGACCCGGTCCAGGTGCGCGGGCCAGTCAAACGCCGTGACGACGCCTTGTTTGAGGGCGGTGTCGGCCCAAGCGCGCAGGCTGAGGGCGGAGGCCCGGGAGCCGCCGATAGCCAGCACTTCCAGGGCGGCGATCAGGCCGCCCAAACCCCAGTAGGTGCCAGCGTCGCGCAGGCCCGGAATCAAACGGGGCCGGTGGGCGCTGGCCACATCGGCGGCGGCCTGGATTCCGGTGATGCCCACGGCGTAGATCGCCTGGAGGCCATCGGCCAGTTCCTGGAGCTCTTTCGCTGTGGCCTCAAGTGCGGGTCGGTCCATGCGCAGAATCTCTAGCCGCAGCCGCAGGCTCAAGAGCGAGCGCTCGGCGTGCCGGTTGCCCGCCTCGTGCGCGGTCTCCAAACCCTCCGCGACCATCTCTTCGAACTGGTCGAGCTCGGCGGTCGCCAGGGCCTGTGCGCACTCGAT
>JAPUIR010000371.1 GCA_027296805.1 Chloroflexota bacterium
ATCCAGCGCGACGACCTGCTGTGGGAGACGCAGACGCTGCAAGACACGGAGAAGGAGTACTTCTCCGTTCAGGTCGCGGTGTACGAGGAGGACGGCGAGGCTCTGGGCTATGTCGTGTATCACAACGAGACGCATGACCACGGGGACTGGGCGGAGCGCTGGCAGCGCCTGACGATGCGGGAGCTGATCTGGCTCAGGCCGGCCGCGTACGTGGCGTTGTGGGAACACCTGGCGGCGCACGATCTCGTCTTTGAGATCCGCGCGCGCTATGGCAACGAGGACGATCCCCTCTTCTATCTGCTGGAAGAGCCGCGCCGGCTCAACGCGCAGAGCTACGACGAGGTCTTCACGCGCATCGTGGACGTTGAGGCCGCGCTGGGTGCGCGCTCGTACGGGCAGGCGGCGTCGCTGGCGTTCGAGGTTTTCGACAACGAGTGCGACTGGAACCGGGGCGTATGGGAGTTGGAGAGCGACGGCCCGCGGGCCGAGGCGCGCCGCAGCCGACGAGCGCCGCAGATCTCGCTGTCCATACACAGCCTGGCGGCGCTGCTCTGCGGGACGCTGTCGGCGACGGAGTTGGCCGACCTGGGGCGGTTGGAGGTGGCGGACCACGCGTCGTTGCCGGACTGGGACCGCGCCTTCGCGGTGCGTGGCCGCCCGTTCCTGCTGAACGCGTTCTAAGCGCCGACCAGGTAGCGCCCCACTGCTTCCTTGAGCGCCTCCGCCTCGTCCGGTGTGAGGTCGCGATTGGGTGGGCGGCTGTGGGGAACGGGCAAGTCGGCGATCAGTCCGATGAGCTGTTTGAGCGCCCCGATGCGGGTGAACTGCAGCATGAGGTCACGCAGCTCATTGAGCTGACGCTGGATGCGGGAGCCGTCGCCGGTGTCGCGGTGCACTTGCAGGATGGACTTCACGAGCATGGGGACGGCGTTTGCCATGCCGCTGACGCCGCCGGTGCAGCCCGCTCGGTAGAGCTCGGCGTGTGCTTGATCGGCGCCGGCGAGGACCTGGAAGGCCGAATCTTGCGTGGCCTCGAGGTAGCGGCTGGTGCGGGCGGGATCGCCGCTGGAGTCTTTGATGCCGATCAGCTGGTCTGGGAAGAGATCGAGCAGCGCGAGGACGACTTCGTCGGGGATGTCCATGTGGGTGTTGGGCGGGATGTTGTAGAGCAGGGCGCGGCCCTGCGGGGGGATTGCCTCGATGATGGAGCTGAAGTAGTCGACGAGGCCGGCGGCGTCCGCGTCGGGGAAGTAGTGGGAGGGCAGGATCGCGATCGCATCCGCGCCAGCGTCGAGGGCGTCGTTGGCGGCCTGGATCGTGTCGACCAAGGAGAGGCAGCCGACCCCCGCCACGACGCGCATCATCCCACTCTGCTTGACGACCGTCTCGACCACGGCGCGACGCTCGTTGAGCCCGACCAAGGGGCCCTCGCCGTTGGTGCCGAGAGTGAGGATGTGATTCACGCCCTGGTCGCGCAGGTACTCGATGTGGGCGGGCAGCCAATCGAGATCGACCTCGCGGCCTCCTGGGGTGAAAGGGGTGACCTGGGCGACCATCAGTCCGTCGAGGTTGAGCGCCATGCAGGGATGCTACCGCCCGGTGCGGGGCGACAGATACCTACTTAGTCCGCCTCGGGACACGAGCCGCGTACCGTTAAGCGACACCGAAGCAAGCCGCGGGCGCTGAGGCAGCCGCCTGCGCGGCTGGGGACAGGCGAATGACCGCGGAGCAGCAGTCCACAGGCAGCGATCGCTACTGGCTCTTGCTGGGCACCGTCTCCCTGGGCAGCGTCCTGGCGCCGCTCAACTCGACCATGCTCGCGGTCGCGTTGCCGGAGATCCGCGACGACTTCTCGCTCAGCCACGCCGAGATTGGCTGGCTGGTGTCGGGCTATCTGATCGCGATGGCCGTGGCGCAGCCGATCGCGGGGCGGTTGAGCGACCGGCTGGGACGGATGCGCGTGCTGCGAGTCTCGCTGCTCGCGTTCCTGGCGTTTTCACTTGCGGCGGCGGCGGCGCCCAACTTCGCGCTGCTGGTGGCGTTCCGCACCGGGCAGGCGTTGATGGGGGCGGCGATCGGCCCCACCGGGATGGCGATGGTCCGCGATTCGGTGCCGGTGCGGCGCTTGGGCCAATCGAACGGGTTCACGGGCTCGGTGTTGTCGCTCTCCGCGGCGGCAGGGCCCCTGGTGGGAGCGCTTTTCCTGGAGTTGGGATCGTGGCGTTACCTGTTCCTGGCCAACGTGCCCATCGTCGCGTTGGTGTTCCTGGCCCAGTCGCGGCTGCGCTACCCGACCGGCGGGGAGGCGGTGGGGTCGGTGCGGGGACTGCTTGACTGGTTTGGGGCGGCCTTGCTGGTCGCCGCCCTGATCTTCCTGACGCTGCTGCTGAATTCGGTGCGCGGAAGCGACGCCACGGGGCTGATCTTGGGGGCCGTGGGGTTGGGGCTGACGGGCGCCGCGTTCGTCGCGCGGCAGCGTCGCACGACGCAGCCCCTGGCGGGCTGGCACCTGTTCCGCATCCGCTCCTACCGCGCCGCGACGAGCCACATCCTGCTGACGAATCTGGTGATGTACACGACGCTGCTCTCGATCCCGTTTTTCATCCGCGAGATCCAGGACAAGGGAGTGGGGACGACGGGCATCTTGCTGGGGGCGATGTCTGTGCTGATGGCGCTCCTGGCGCCGCTCAGCGGGCGCATCTCCGACTCCCAGGGGCGGCGGCTGCCCGCGCTGGCGGGTTCGATATTCGCCTTCGCGGCGATCGTGATCATCGCTACGG
>JAPUIR010000372.1 GCA_027296805.1 Chloroflexota bacterium
CCGAGGAGGGCACACCGCCGCGCAAGATCGCGGTTGAGAGTCCGCGGTCGGCGTCCCGTCTGGAGGTTCGGCCAGGAGGCGACCGAAACCGCCTATTGCACGATCGAACCCTGCGCGCCTGGAACCAAGCGGTCGCCGTGGGTGCGCCTGAAGTGCTGCCGGACCTGGCCCGTGACTTGCAGAAGGAGCAAGGCTTGGTCGCGGTGCTCCGCCGCCTGATTCTGCGCGAGGGCGACAACTAGTCGACGCCTTTGTGCTGCCCGCCGTCCACCACGATGTTTGTGCCGGTGACCCAGCTCGCGGCCGGACTGGCGATGAACGCGACAACGCGCGCCACCTCCTCCGGGCCCCCGTAGCGGCCCATTGGAATCGTGCCCAGCACCGTCTTGTACAAGTCCGGCGCATGCTGCTCGATGTTGTGCCAGGCACCGCCCTCGAAGTAAATCGAGCCCGGCGAGACCGCGTTGACCCGAATCCCCTTCGGGGCCAGCGCCTGACCAAGGTCGTTCGTGTAGGCGCGCATGGCGGCCTTCGCCGGTCCGTAGGGCCCCGGTGGACCGAACGTCTCCATGCTCGCCGTCGTGCCAATGAAAACGACGCTGGCGGCGTCGCTCGCCTCCAGGGCAGGCATCGCCGCTTCCACCGCGCGGACCCCAGCCATGACGTCGATGTTGAACGAGTTGGTCCAGCCCTCTTCGCCGCGTCCGCCCATCGCGCTGGTGTTGTGGACCAGGATGTCGATTCCTCCCAGCGCCTCGCCCGCGTCGGCGACGAACTTCTGGACGGCTTCGCCATCGGCCATATCCGCCGTCGCCGCGTAGACGGTGCCCAGCGACTCCATCTCGGCCTTGGCGGCCTGGAGGCCCTCTTCGCCCCGGGCGCAGATCGCCACCGAGGCCCCTTCTTGTAGCAGCGCTTCCGCGATCGATCGTCCGATCCCGCGGCTGCCGCCGGTGACGATGGCCTTTTTCCCGCTTAACCCGAGGTCCATGTGTTTGCTCCTGCCTCTGCGCGTCGCTGCGCGCCGCGGCAGTATCGGACTTGGCGCGGGCAAGTGCTAGGTCGAATCGGGCGCGCCCGCCGTCACCGCCTAGCCGCCTCGCGCCGCCCCCCGTCTCAAATACCATGGGGGCCAGGAGCGACACGAGCGATGCGGACCGTAATCGGCAAAACCAGCGTCGAGATGGGGATCGCGGAGTTTCAAGCGCTTTGCGAGCCCCATGACGCCGTCCTCGTCGACATCGGCTGCGGCGACGGATCGTTCCCATATCGCGTCGCGGGCGACCACGACGCGCTGCTCTGCGTCGGACTGGACGCCAACGCCGAAGCCATGGCCAAGTACGCGGCCCGCGCGCGGCGCAAGCCCGCGCGGGGTGGTCGCGGGAACGTCCTCTTCGTGGCATCGGCGATCGAGTCGCTGCCCCTGGAGTTGAAAGGCATCGCGGGCCTGCTGACGGTGAACTTTCCTTGGGCGGGCTTGCTTGCGTCGGTCGTGCGGGGAGAGCCGACCCTGGTGCAGGCGATCGACCATCTGGCGGCGCAGGACTGCGTCCTGCAGATCCTGGTTAACGCCGATGCGGACGTGCCCGACCTCGACGCTTTCACGCCACAGGGGCTGGCCGACGTCTTGGGTAGCGCACTGCCCCGTGCACGCTTCAAGCTACAGAGCGCCGATTGGCTGCCGGCCGACGCCCGCGTGCGCAGCCAATGGGGCGGGCGCCTGATCAAGGGCAGTGGCCGTCGCACCATTCACATCGTCGCGCAACGCGGCAGCCCGGACACGCCCTTGTCCAACGTGCTCGCCCAGGCGATCGGCCTGCCCGTCGCACCCAACTCTTAGATCAGCGCTGCGAGCCGGTCCAGCTCTGGCATCACGACGGACTCCTGCTCGCTGGGGAGCATGAAGATGACGCGGTCGACCCCGATCCGCTCGTACTCGCTGATCGCATCAGTTAGGCCGCCCAGCACCGTGACCGGAATCGATTCAGGATCCCGACCGGCGGCGTCGGCCCGCTCCCGCAGGTCAGCGATGCCGCGTTCCAGGTAATCCGGCCGGGAGACGTTGGGCAGCCAACCCTCGGCCCAGTCGACGACGCGCTGGCGCGCGAAGCGGGAGGTGGCCCCGATCAGGACCGGCGGATGGGGGTCTTGCTTGGGCTTGGGGTAGACGAACGTGCGCGGGATGTCGACGAACTCGCTCTGATACGACGGTTCGTCCTGCGTCCACATCGCCTTCAGCGCCTCGACGCGCTGCTGCGTGACCTTCCAGCGGGTTTCGAAGCGCACGCCGAACGGCTCCATCTCCTCGCGCAGCCAGCCCGCACCAATCCCGAATTCGACGCGGCCGTCCGAGATGTAGTCGAGACTGGCCACCGTTTTGGCCAACGCGATCGGCTCGCGCTCGGTCACCAGACAGATGCTCGTGCCCAGCCGGATCGTCGAGGTGACGGCCGCCGCCGCTGCTAGCACAATGAACGGGTCGTGCAGACGGGTGTACATCTCCGGCAGTTCGCCGTCTTCGGAGAGCGGATAAGGCGTCTCCCGCTCGACAGGGATGTGCACGTGCTCGGGCGCCCAGATCGACTCGAAGCCGCGCTCCTCCGCGGCCCCGGCCAGATCCGCGAAGTTCATCGCCTTGTCGGTCGCGAACAGAAACACGCCGTACTTCATCGCAGCACCTTCCACTCGGAGTCACGCCTGCAGGCTGGCAGAAGGGCATGTTGGCAGAAGCGCGGCGCCCTGCACAGGCTGACGTGAAGCCCAAGCTCAAACGGCGGGCTTGCGCGCACTGTGCAACGCCACGCTGCCCCCGCCCAGGCGTCGGTGGCTGGCATGCGCGGCGCCCGCCTCGCGCAGGAGCTGCTCCAGCGCCTCCGCGGTCGGGAAGCCCTCCAGCGAGCTGGGCAGGTAGCGGTAGGCGTCCCGATCGCCGCTGAGTAGTCCCGCGATCGGTGTCACGACGCGCTGGAAGCCCGTTTGCAGCACCGACCCCATCGCGCCCGCGGGGGGGTGGGTGATGTCCAGCGCCACCAGACGACCGCCGGGCGTGAGGACGCGCAGCATCTCGCGCAGCCCCGCGGGCAGATCGTGCAGATTTCGTAGCACGAAGCCGCTGGTGACCGCGTCGAAGCTGGCGTCCGGGAAGGGCAAGTGCAGCGCGTCGGCCTGGACCCAGACGACGCCGCCATCTCGTGCAAGCGCTGGCTTGTTGCGCGCCGCCAACAGCATCGGCCGCGTGAAGTCGCCGCCGACCACCTGTCTCGCGCCTTGCCGTCGCAGCTCACGGGCCAGGTCACCGGTGCCAGTCCCGATGTCCAACACGCGGCAGTTCAAGGGCTCAGCGGCGGCCGCCGCCAGCCGCCGCCAGCGGCGGTCGAATCCACCAGACATGACGCGGTTCATCAAGTCGTAGCGCGGCACGATGCGCCCGAACATCTCGCGCACGCGCTGCGGCTGCTTCGCGTCGGTTTCGGGTGCCGTCATCGACCTAGCGTCCGCCATCCTGTCGCGTTGTTCCACCTTGATCCGCTCGTTAGGCTAGCGAAAACCGACCGACCCGTCGGTTTAGGTGGCGGATTTAGCCCGCAGCCTGCGAACGCAGAGCCCTGAAAGCGGATGCCCAAAGCGATGCCAGCCCAGCAAGCGCGCGCACGTACACGGCAGCAACAAATTCTCGACGCGACGGCGTCGGTTTTCGCGAGGCGTGGCTACCGCGCCGCGGCCATGGACGAAATCGCCCGCGAGGCCGATACCTCCAAGGGCGGGCTCTACTTCCATTTCCCTGGTAAGGAGGCCATCCTCCTCGCGCTGCTGGATCAGACGTCGCTGTTGCTGCGGACACGCGTCGAGAAGGCGATGGCGGCGGAACAGGAT
>JAPUIR010000373.1 GCA_027296805.1 Chloroflexota bacterium
TGGTGCGGCCCACGGGGGAGGCGCCTCGGCAGGCCGTCCAGGCGACCCTCCTTCCGCCGGAGGGCGGGACCTACGAGAGCTCCGATCCTCTGGCTCTCTCCCCGGACGGCCGGCAGCTGGCCTTTGTGGCCAACGTGGACGGCGAGCGGCTGCTGTGGGTCCGCGATCTCGACACGGCCGCGGTGCGGTCGCTGCCCGGGACCGGCGGCGCCCGGTACCCGTTCTGGTCGCCGGACGGCCGCTGGCTGGCGTTCACCGCCGGTACCAGACTCAGCAAGGTCAACGTCGCAGGCGGGCCGCCCATCCCGATCTGCAACGCGGACACGGGCCGCGGGGGGACCTGGGGACCGGACGGAACCATCCTGTTTCAGCCCAAGTTCAGTGAGCCGCTCTACCGGGTTTCCTCCGGCGGCGGTGAGCCCGAGCAAGTCACCACGCTGGACGAGTCGCGCTTCGATATCGCCCATCGGTGGCCGGAGTTTCTCCCGGATGGCCGGCATTTCCTGTTCTTCGTGGTCAGCACGACGAACCCCCTGGCCAGTGAGCACGCCGGGGTCTTCGTCGGCTCGCTCGACTCGCCGGAGACCAAGCAGGTCCTGCGCGTGGAGTCGCGTGCCGCGTACTCCGACGGACACCTGCTCTTCCGGCGTGGCAGCGCCTTCATGGCCCAGCCGTTCGACCTGGGCCGGCGCGAGCTGAGCGGTGATCCACTGCCGATCTCCAACGATATCCGCGGCGGCGCGATCTCGTGGGGCGGCGCGAATTTCGGCGTGTCCCGCAACGCCTCGCTTGTCTTCCTGACCGGCGGATCGCAGGGCGAGACCGAGCTCCGCTGGGTCGACCGGAAGGGCACTCAACTCCGCACCATGGGAGAGGCCACCACCTACCGGGACCCCCGTATTTCCCCGGACGGTCAGTTCGTGGCCGTGTCGCAGGGCCGCGACGCCGGTGACATCTGGCTCTATGACCTGCAGCGCGATGTGCGGACGAGGTTCAGCTTCGACCAGAGTGATGAGGGGAGTCCGCTCTGGTCACCCGACGGGAAGCGTGTCGCGTTCCACTCCAGCCGGGAAGGCGTCTGGCAGATCCGTGTGCGCGACACCGCGGGCGCCGGCAGCGAGGAAGTGCTGTTCGAATCGAAGAGCCAGATGGACCTGACGGACTGGAGCTCGGATGGCCGGTTCATCTTCTTCACGGCGCTTTCCCGCGACACCGGGTGGGATGTCTGGGTCTACTCCTTCGACGACGGCAGCGCTCGGGCTGTCATCAGTGAGCAAAAGGATCAGTGGCAAGCTCGCCTCTCCCCCGATGGGCGCTGGATCGCCTACGGTTCCGGCGACTCGGGAGAAATTGAGGTCTATGTCCAGGCGTTTCCCGAGTCCAGAGGCCGCTGGATGGTCTCCACCAGAGGTGGCGATTCACCCGTGTGGAGCCGCGACGGGAAGGAGCTATTCTTCAAGTCCACGGATAGCCAGCTGATGGCGGTCGACGTCAACGCCGGCGACGCCTTCAAGACCGGCCAGCCGAAGCCCCTCTTCGCGGTCTCACTCAAGGGATCCGTGAACGCGAGCTTCGACGTCTCTCCGGACGGCCAACGGTTTCTCCTCAACGCCCGGGCGGAGACCGAAACGTCGAACCTCGGTGCTACGCTGATCCTCAACTGGCCCGAGGTTCTCCAGCGCTAGCGAAAACCCAAGAGGCCTTAGCGTCCCTGGAGGCGCTGCTGGTAGCGCTCGTAAAGGTCGTGGTGCCGGTTGGACAGATCCATCTGCTCGCCGTCGATCCAGACCTGCAGCACCTGGGTGCGGATGTCCAGCGGGTCACCGTCGGTGACCATCAAGGTGGCATCCTTGCCCATCTCCAGGGAACCGATCCGGTCGTCCACGCCGAGAATCTGCGCCGGGTAGAGGGTGATGGAACGGATGGCCTCCTCGTGCGGCAGCCCGAACGACTCGGCCATGGCCGCGTTGTAGGGCAGGTTGCGCGAGTTGGAGGCCATGAACGAGGACCCTCCGCCGGAGATGCAGAAGCGCACCCCGGCCTCGTGCAGGCGCATCGGATTCTTGTAGGCCGTGTCGTACGGTTCCCAGGATCGGCGCGGCCTGCTCAGGGTCGATCCCAGGATCACCGGGATGTCCTTCTCCGCCAGCACGTCGGCCAGGCGCCAGGCGTCGGCCCCGCCGGAGAGGATCAAGCGCACACCCTCCTCCTCGGCCCACTCCATGGCAGCCTCCATGGCGGTGATCTCGTCGGCGTCCACGATGACCGGGATGTCGCCTTCGAGGACAGGGCGCATGGCCTCCCAGCGTGCATCCACGTCCACGGGATGGTCCGCGTCGGCGGCATCGCGCGCCTTGAGATAGGCCCGGGCCGTCGCGAAGGCCTCCTTCAACGTGCGCAGCCTCTCGTCGCGGCGCTTTTCCTGCTCCTTGGGCTTGGTGCGCGCCTGCGGCCGGCGATCGATGAGCATGCGAGGCCATTCCACCTGCAGCGCCAGCGGAGCGGATACGGTGAGATCCTCCCAGGTCCAGCCGTGCAGCCGGATGAGCGCCGACAGGCCGGCGATGAGGCCGCCCCGGGGCGCCGTGCGTACGTAGGTGATGCCGTTGGCACGAGCCACCGGAAGCAGCGTCGAGTCGGGATTCACCGCGTGCTCGGCGCGCACGTTCGGCGTGATCTCGCCCACCTCCACCATGTCCCGGGTGGCCCGCACGGCGCCGATCTCCACCAGGCCCAGCACGGAATCGGCGTCCATCAG